>DASWAC010000339.1:0-4214 GCA_036391335.1 Ktedonobacterales bacterium | reverse complement strand
TCACCAGCGCCCGCGCGATGGGATGCTCGCTATCGGCTTCCAGCGCGCCCATCAGACGGAGCGCCTCCGCCTCCGTGAGCCCCTCTGTGGTTGCCACCGCCTGGAGGCCCAGCACGCCGGTGGTCAGCGTTCCCGTCTTGTCGAAGATGACCGCGTCAAGGTTGCGGGCCGCCTCCAGCGCGAGGCGATCACGCACCAGGATGCCCTTGTGCGCAGAGAGCGTGGTCGAGATGGCGATCACCAGCGGGATGGCCAGCCCCAGCGCATGGGGGCAGGCGACCACGAAGACTGTCACGACACGCTCCAGCGTGAAGTTATTCAGCCCGCGCGCGATTCCCCAGCCAATGAGGGTGATCACCGCGACGCCGATCGCCACCAGCGTGAGATAGTACGCCGCACGGTCGGCCAGCGCCTGTGCCCGGCTCTTGCTCGACTGCGCCTCGGCCACCAGTCGCATGATGCCTGCTAGCGTAGTGCTCTCGCCCGTGCGTGTCACGCGCACTCGCAGCGATCCACTCCCATTCACCGTGCCCGCGATCACCTCATCGCCAGCCCGCTTGCTCAGGGGCCGCGACTCGCCGGTGACCATGCTCTCGTTGAGCTCGCTCTCGCCCTCGGCCACCTCACCATCGGCTGGCACCTGGCTGCCCGGGCGCACCAGCACGAGATCACCCTCACGCAGTGCGCTCACCGGCACGCGCTCTACTCCATCCGCGGTGACACGCTCCGCCATATCCGGCAGGAGCTTCGCCAGCTCGTGCAGCGCGCTCTGGGCACTGCCGACGGCACGCATCTCCATCCAGTGGCCAAAGAGCATGATCGTGACGAGGGTCGCCAACTCCCAAAAGAATGGCATGCCCTTGACGAGGCCCACCGTGATTGCCACGCTATAGAAGTAGGCAGTCGAGATGGCCAGCGCGACGAGGGTCATCATGCCGGGCTGACGATTGCGTAGCTCACTCACCGCGCCCGAGAGGAAAACCCAGCCGCAATACCAGTAGATGACGCTAGCGAGGACGATCTGCACCAACGGCGCGGAGAAGATTCCCGGCGCGTGATAGTGGAGGATGCCCTGCAGCAGGTCGCTGCCAATGAGGATGGGTATAGTCAGGGCGAGGGCGATCCAGAGGGGGCGGCGGAACATCTCTTCACTATGCTCGCTGTGCTCACCGCCGTGCATGTCGTGGCGCATGCCAGCGTGGCCCATCAACTCCGCAGCGGACTCCTGGGGCGCGGCGGTGTCGTGGCTCATATGATCTGGCATCTCGTGCTGGCGCATTGGTGGACCCTCCTTGCGGAGCACTCTACCCATACCCCCTGGGAGGGGGTCTACATAGAGTGTAGCATCCACCGGCAAGGCCACCATTAACCAAGAGGGGATACCCCGGCAGGCACAGCCCACTCACCTGCCGGAATATCCCATTGCTCGATCATCGCGCCTGGCTACTGCGGTGGCGTCCCGTGGAGTCGCGCGCGCATGCTCTCGTACGTCTCGGCATCCACCTCGCCACGCGCATAGCGCTCGCGCAGCAGGTCCAGTGCTCTATCGGGAGCCTGCCCACCGGGGGTCGTGGGCTGTGAGCCCCGCGTCAGCAGCCGTGCCAGCGCCCAGATGACGCCGCCCAGCGCCAGCAGCCAGAGGAGCATCCAGCCGCCCATGAGCAGCATCGCGCCCCAAGTCCATGAGTAGCCCCACATCATGGGTTGACCCTCCTTTGCCGAGACTCCCGTCACTCACGGATGATGGCGCATTGCTCACACAGGGATATCACGGACCCCCGGAGAAGGCTCACAGTGTGGTCACACCGGCGGCTCACCCTTCGCCGGCCAGCACCTTGTGCGGCTGCCAGAGGCCGTCGCTCGCGGCCCAGCGCAGCACCGCGATGAAGCGACCATCGTGCGTGTAGGCACGGACGATCTCGTCTTCGGCGGGTGGCTCAGCCCCCACGACGGACGGAATGCGCGCCGGAAGTCCCGTGCGCACGCGGCGCTCGTTCGCCTGCCCCACGATGACGGCGCGATAGTCTTGCATGGCTTCATCCGCCGCCAGCAGCAGGTCCGCTGCCGTGCCCGCCTGCGCGGCGGCCTCCAGCTCATCGAGGGTGACGGCGTTGGCCAGGGTGAAAGGTCCACTCCGTGTGCGGCGCAGCGCGGCGAGGTGCGCGAGTGTGCCCAGGCGCTGGCCGAGGTCGTGCGCCAGAGAGCGGATATATGTGCCCTTCCCACATTCGACGGCGATCACCAGGTCAGGCGACTCCCACGAGACCAGCGTGATGCGAGAGATCACCACCGGTCGCGCCTCGGGGGTGACGGCCTCGCCGGCGCGCGCCATCGCATAGAGCGGCCTCCCATCGCGCTTGATGGCGGAATAGACCGGTGGCACCTGCATCTGCTCACCGAGGAATCCCGGCAGTGCCGCCTCGATCTGCGCGCGGCTGAGTGTGACGGGCTGCGTGGCGACCACCTCGCCCTCGGTGTCATAGGTCAGGGTCTCGACGCCAAAGCGCACCGTCGCGTTGTAGGCCTTCCCACTCACGCTGAGATATTCCGCCAGCCGGGTCGCCCGCCCCACGCACAGCGGCAGCACCCCCGTTGCCAGCGGATCCAGCGTGCCCGTGTGGCCGATGCGCTTCTCATGCAGCAGGCGCCGCGCCCGCGCCACCACGTCATGCGAGGTGAGCCGCAGCGGCTTGTCAACCACCAGGATGCCATCCATCGTGGGCCTACTCCGCATAGATGACGCGTGCGCCCGCGACCGTCTCGGCAACCAGATTCACGCCGAAATGATAGGCCAGGGCGCGCTCATCGCGCTCACGCAGGACGACCAGATCGCAGCGCTTCCCTGGCGCGAGGCTGCCTACCTCGTCAGCCATGCCCACCGCGTGCGCGCCGCCGAGCGTGGCCGCCGCCAGCGCCTGGCCGAGCGTCATGCCCATCGAGCTCACCGCCAGGGCGATCATCATCGGCATGCTCTCAGAATAGCTCGTGCCCGGGTTAAAGTCTGTCGCCAGGGCCACGCGCAGGCTCGCGTCATAGAAGCGCGCCGCCTGGGGATATTCGGTCGAGAGGGAGAATGAGCAGCCCGGCAGCAGCGTGCCCACCACACCCGCGCTCGCCAGGCCCTCTAGCTCAGGCTGCGAGGCGTAGTCCAGGTGATCCGCCGAGGTGGCGCCAAGCTCGGCGGCCAGCGTGGCCCCGCCTGAGGGCCCCAGCTGGTTGGCGTGCAGCTTCAGGGCATAGCCCAGCTCGCGAGCCGCCGTGAGCACCCGGCGCGCCTCGGGCACGGTGAAGGCAGTTGCCTCGCAAAACACATCGCAGAAGCGGGCCCGCCCGGCGAATCGCGGCAGCATCTCGTGGCAGATGATATCCAGATAGCGCGCCCGATCCGCCGCGGAGCCACGAAGCTCCGGTGGGACGGTATGCGCGCCGAGGAAGGTAGGCACGATGCGCGGCAGATCAGGCTCGCGGGCAAGATCGGCCATCACACTGAGGCACCGGTCTTCGGTGGCGAGGTCGAGGCCATAGCCTGTCTTCCCCTCCACGGTCGTCGTGCCATGGCGCGCAAAAGAGCGCAGGCGCTCGCGGCCCAGCGCGCGCAGGGTCTCGGCGTCAGCGGCGCGGGTGGCCCTCACCGTGCTGAGGATGCCACGTCCCTGGCGAGCCAATTCCTCATATGAGACGCCGGCGTGCCGCAGGTGGAACTCCTCGGCGCGGTCGCCCGCAAAGACAAAGTGAGTATGCGAGTCCACGAAGCCGGGGATGACCGCGCGCCCAGCGGCATCGTGCCGTGTCGCGGCCGAGGCGTCTACCGCGTGGCTGAGCTCGTCCTCGGGGCCGACCCACATGATGCGCCCCTCATAGGCGGCAATGGCTCCGCGCTCGACGACACCCAGCGCGCCCTCGCCCACCGTGGGCTCCAGCGTGGCGAGGCGGCTGGCGCCCGTGAGCACCCAATCCGCGATTGGCAGCGGTGTCATATGGGCCTCCTCCCTCCATCAACCTGTACGATACCATGTGCGGAGACGGTGCGACGAATGCGCGCTGTGACGGACGGCCGGGCTGCCTCGTCCCGGCAATGAGAGCATGCACATGCCCCGCCCACGCGCAAAGGATGGGCCGAATGATGTCTTTGACCAGGCGGCTGCGCATCATGAAAGAGCCTGACGCGCCCACGCGATGGGAGCGGCTGCGGCGGCTGTGGGACGATGTGCGCG
>DASWAC010000338.1:0-7299 GCA_036391335.1 Ktedonobacterales bacterium | reverse complement strand
AGGACGTCAACGGCGTCTGGCTGACCGACCACGTGTCGCTCGGCTACCTGTCGAGCTGGCCCGCTACGGCAGGATCTCGACGTATCCCTCCGTCCCATGCACGCGGATCCGCTGCCCATCCCGGATCAGCCGGGTGGCATGCTCCACCCCCACGACGGCCGCCACGCCGTACTCCCGTGCGATCACCGCGCCATGGGTCATCAGGCCCCCCACCTCTGTCACCAGGCCCTTGATCGTGACGAACAGCGGCGTCCAGCTGGGGTCCGTGTGGACGGTGACGAGGATGTCGCCCGGTTCGAGGTCCGCCTCTGCCATGTCCAGGATGACGCGAGCCCGCCCCTCGACCGTCCCAGCGGAAACCGGTAAGCCGACCAGCGCGCCAGCCGGAAGATCCTCGCGTCGGTATGACCCGGTCACAGCCTCGCCATCTGATGTGAGCACCCGAGGTGGCGTGAGCGCTTGATACGACCTGAACGCGTCCTCGCGCTGGCGGATGAGCTGGTCATCCACCTGGTGTGTGCGCACGACATCGTAGAGCTCCTGGAGCGAGAGGTAGAAGATGTCTTCCTTCTCACGAAGCACCTGGGCCTGCGCAAGGCGCTCGGCCTCTTGCAATAGAGCTTGCTTGTAGACGAAATAGCGGCTGATCATGCCGTACTTGGGATACTCCCGGTACCCGATGAAGGTGCGGACCCGGTTGATCATCCGCTTGACCTCTTCGGCCTTCTGCTCGCCATCCGGCAAGACCCGCAAGCGCTCCAGCAGCTCCTGCTCCTTGTTCCAGGCATCCTGCCGCCCTTGCTCGAAGCGCCGCTTGGCGGCCCCCGGCTCGAAGTTCTTGATGTTGCTGAGGATCATGGGCAGGAGTGCGGTGGGACGTTCGCTCCAACGCGGCCTCGTGATGTCGATCTCGCCAACGCAGCGCATGCCGTACTTGTCGAGCCAGGCCTGGATGGCGTCTCGCGCTTCCCGCCCGCCCGCGAGCCTGGGCAGCTCGTCCAGGAAGCCCTCGTCATTAACGTGCTCTAGAAAAGCCACCACGTCTGGATGCGGGCGGATCACGTCTGCGACGTCCAGGAGCGCCAGCCCCATCTCCGACGTGACATTGTTGGGGACAGACTGCGTGAGCGTGTCGGCTGCGTTCTTCTCGCCCAGCCACGTCTGCAGGTGCTCATTGAGCCACCAGGTGGCCTCCATCCCCGCCATGATCGCCTGATAGCTTTGCGGATCGAACAAGATCCGTCTCAACTCCTGGATGTCCCCCAGGATGAAGTCGAGCAGCGCTGGCCCGGACTTCGTCTGGATGTCGCGCTTCGAGGCGGCGATGGAGGCCTGGCTGTGCTCGATCAGCTTGGCGACGATGGCCGGGTCGGTCTCGATCGGGGCAGGTGCGCTGCCAGCCGGCGCCCCACCGGGCCTTTCGTCCGGTCGCTCCTGGATGAAGTCGCCGCGATCGAGGATGGTCTGCAGTGCGTCCCTGATCAGCGGATCGCCTCTCCCCATGACATCCAAGCGGCCCGCGCGGCTCGCCGGCGAGGCCAGGTCTGCCGTGACATCGACGAATAGCCTCCCACCGGCCTCGTACATGGGCCTTCCGGCCGTCAGCTGCCATAGGGAAATCCCGAGCGGCTTCATGGCGTCGGTCATCATCTGGCCATGGCCGACGGAGACGTAGACGTGGTTCTCTCGGTCGCTAGCTGCGGGGATGGGGAACAGCGTGGTGATCGGCCGGCTCTGGACGATCTGGAAGCCATCGTCTACCAGGCACCACTCGATGTCCTGGGGGCGGCCAAAGTGCGCTTCGATCCGCCGACCCAGCTGCGCGAGCCGCACGACCTGCGTATCCGTCAGCGCTGGCTGCTCCTGACGCTCCGGCTCGATCGCCTGTTCCTGTGTCCCACCCGCCGGCGCGGCGAGGATGGCCAGCCGCTTGGTGGCAATCGCCTTGGCGACGACCTCGCCCTCTCGCACCTTGTAGACGTCCGCGTTCACCAAGCCGGAGACCAGGGCCTCGCCGAGGCCAAAGCTGGCTTCCACGGAGGCGACCTTCCGGTTGCCCGAGACGGGGTCGGCCGTGAAGAGGATGCCGGACGCCTGCGGGAAGACCATCCGCTGCACGACCACAGCCATGTGGACCTTCCGCTGGTCCAAGCCGTTCCGCAGGCGGTAGGTCACGGCCCGCTCGGTGAAGAGCGAGGCCCAACAGCGGCTGACGTGCTGGAGGATCGCCGCCGGCCCCACGACATTCAGGTACGTGTCCTGCTGGCCCGCGAAGGAGGTCGTGGGCAAGTCCTCCGCCGTCGCACTGGATCGCACGGCGTAGGCAGCGTGCTCGCCGAGCTGGCCGAGCGGGCCAGTAATCGCCGCCGCCAGATCGTCGGGGATGGCGATCTCTTCGAGGGTCCGGCGGATCTCCGCGCTAAGGGCGCGGATCGCCTCCCGGTCGTCCGGCTTCAGGCGCGACAGCCGATCGAGCCGATCGCCGATTGACGGCGCTGCCGCCATGATCCGCTGGAAGGCATCCGTCGTCACGCAAAAGCCAGCCGGCACGCGGAGGCCTTCGATCCGCGAGAGCTCTCCCAGGTTCGCGCCCTTGCCGCCAACGACCGCGACCTGCGTTTGGTCGATCTCCTGGAAGTCCAACACGTAGCGGCCCATGTGCTCCCTCCTGTGCGCTCTCTACATAACGGCGTAGCGCCTCTTCCGTTGGCTTCTGGCCACGTCCGGCGATTGTATGACACGACCCAGGGTTTGCCGCAAGCCCCACCGAGCGCCATAAAATAAGAGTGGAAGGAGGGAGCTCCCTCCTTCCCTTATCGTCTGCTTCCTTTTCGTCCGCCGGGGATGGGCGTCCTCCTGGTGGTGTGGCGTACGGCAGTGCCATCACCGCAGGCCCAGGCGGATCATCCGTGGCCCCCTCGAGCAGCTCCGCCGCACCTCACACCCAGCGCGTGAGCCAGCCGACGATCTCCGCCAGACGCCGCACCCGGCTGCGCGGATGCCCACTGCGCGAGAGCTCGTGCGATTGCCCCTCGAAGCGGACGAAGCGCACCTCACGCCCCAGAAACTTGAGATACGTGAAGAGCTGCTCCGCCTCGCTGATGGGGCAGCGGAGATCTTGCTCGCTGTGCAGGATCAGCAGCGGCGCCTCCATCTGCTCCACATAGCTGATCGGTGAGAAGCGTCGGGCTCGCTCGTGGTCGCGCCAGGGGAGGACACTGAGCTCGTCCTTGAAGGTCCAGCCGAGGTCACTCGTGCCGAAGAATGGCGCGATGGAGACGACGCTGCGCATGGTCACACCCGCCTTGAAGCGCTTCGTGTGGCCCAGCAGCCAGTTCGTCATGAAGCCGCCATAGCTGCCACCGGCTACTCCCACGCGCTCGGGATCGATCCCGCCGCGCTCGATGGCCGCGTCGAGTCCTGCCAGCAGGTCCTCGTGGTCCTTCCCGCCCCAGTCATTGATGACCGCACCAGAGAAGATGCGCCCATAGCCCGTGCTGCCACGCGGATTCATATAGACCACGGTGAAGCCGTGAGCCGCCAGAATCTGGAACTCGAAGAAGAAGGCATAGCCGTACATCGCGGCAGGCCCGCCGTGAACCTCGAGCACCGCCGGAGTCACCACATCGCGCGCGATGCCGGCTGGCCGCATGATCCAGCCCTGCATCTCCCAGTCTTCGGCGCCTCGGAAGGTGAATTCTTCCGGTGTGGCCAGCGCCACCTGCGAAAAGGTCTTCGCGTTCAGCTCGGTCAGCCGCGTGGGCTCGCCACGCGACGCGGAGCCCTCGGTCACCGCCTGCGTGAAGATATCGCCCGGTGAGAGGGGATCTGAGATGCCGAGCGCCATCACCCGCCGGCTCGCGTCGAACGAGACCTGATAGACCTGACATGGCCCATCCGTCAGGCGGCGTGGCAGGCGGTCACCCGTGGCGCGGGCGGCATAGAGGTGGGTCGTGCCACGCATGGAAGCCTGGAAGTAGACCTCAGCGCCATCCGCCGACCATGTTAGCTCATGCGCCCCATGTGAGCTGCGAATATCCGCGATGCAGGAATCCACACATGTCGGCACGAATTCCTGCGAGAGGAGTCGCGCCTCACCCCCGGCGACAGCGGTGACATAGAGGTCGGTGTGACCCACGCCGTGCCGCCGCATATCGGCCAGGAAGGCGATCTGCTTCCCATTGGGTGACCACGCGGGCGCCGACGCGGCGAGGGATTCATCTGACACCGCCAGCAGTGTGCCAGAGGCGGGATCCAGCACCCAGACAGCGCCGCCAGGCCACACCCAGCGCTCATCGCTGCGGTCTGAGACGAATGCGATCCGCTTCCCATCGGGCGACCACACCGGCGAGCTATCGTCCCAGTCGCCATCGGTCAGCTGATGTGGCGCGGTCGCCGGGGTGGCGTCGGCGGGCGCCGTGAAGAGGTGACTGCGGCGCTCATAGATGTAGCCAACATCGTCGAGCTTGTGCCAGAGCCGGTCAATGGTGCGCACGCGCGGCAAGGTGAGCCCATCGAGCGCGGCGTCATCCACCTCGGCGTCATCAGACGCGCCGACCTGCGCGCTAAAGAGGAGTGTCTGCCCATTCGGCGACCAGCTTGCCACCCCCGCGCCATGGCGCAGCGCCGTTACCTGGCGCGCCTCGCCGCCATCCACTGCGATCACCCAGAGCTGAGCCATGCCCACGCCACGGTCGCGCTCTTCCCGGTCACCGGGGGTCACCGGCTGGCTCGGCGCGCGCAAGAATGCGAGGTGCTTGCCATCGGGAGACCACCGTGGCGCGGTGTCATTGGGCCCGGCGGTAAACTGGCGAGCGCTGCCGCCTTTCGTCGGGATGAGCCAGATCGTGCGGCGATAGGTGTAGGTCTTTGCATTCATCTCCTCTCGAACGAATGCGATGGTGGCGCCGTCGGGTGAGATGCGGGGATCAACGGCGACGGTCAGAGCATAGAGATCGGCGGGGGTGAGCGCTCGCGTCGTCTTGCGCGCGCGGGCACGGTGGGTCTGCACGGCCATCTAATAGACTCCGTTGACTATGAGGAGATCAGAGGTTGCCAGCATGGGAACGTGTCGCACACACGAGGTGCGGCGCGGGGAGCCGCGGCATCCCCGCCTAGAAAACTATAGCATCAGGAGAGGCCTAATCGTCTGAGCTTTCCGCGACGGGATGCTTATAGTTGCGGTCGATCTCACGCAGCACGGCCTGTGGGATGCGCCAGGTCGCGGCAGTGAAGGCATGCCACTCACCATCGCATGCGGGCACGCGCCCGGAACAGCGGATGTGCTCGCGCAGGCGGAAGCGCAGCTGGTCTCCGGCAACATCTACCCAGATATGACGGCGGGTATAGCCGTGCCCCCAGCGGAAGATGATCCCGGTGTCGTACTCCTCGAATGAGCCGCGCCCCTGCAGGGCGTGCTCGTTGAGTGTGCGCAGAATCTCGGCGGCGCCACTCTCACGCAGCACCCGGCGCGCATTGTCGCGCAGCGCGGCGCGTTGCTCAGGGGTGAGCATGATCCCCGCTTCGCCCAGGTCGAGCGCGGAATGGTCACGAAAATGCGCGGCGAGATCGTCAGTCAAGGCAGGCCTCATGAATCTCTGTACAAGCAGCTTCCGGGATGACATTTCGCGGCGGCCTTGGCGCGCGCGACGGCGGCGCTCAGCTCTTCGAGGGACTTGAACCGCCCTCGCCGCCCGTTCACCGCAGCGACGGAGAGGGTCACTAGCGGGAACTCCCTCGGCTGGTGCGCGCGGTCGAAGCCGCGGAAGGTGCCGCGCGAGACCACCTCGGGAGGATAGCACACCCGGCTCTCCGTGTCCCAGCGACGAATGAGCGTCTGGCTCAGCACATCCACCCGGTCGGGCTCGGTGACGATGACGAAATCCTCACCGCCGATATGCCCCACGAAATCGCGGTCCGAGCCATGCTCGCCGACCGTCTCATCCGCGATGCGCGCCAGCAAGCGAATCATCTCATTGCCCGCGTAAAAGCCGAAGGCGTCATTCATTGCCTTGAAATGGTCGAGATCGAGATAGAGTAGCGCCCACGGCTTCTCCGAGGCCAGCAGGCGGCGGGTAGCCTTCTCGATGACCTGGCTGCCGGGCAGCTGCGTCAGCGGGGCCAGGGAGCTTTCGCGGGGCGCCATGCGTGCGCGAATGCGGGTGATTAGCTCGGCGTCGTCATATGGCTTGGTGATGTAGTCATCCACGCGCCGGGCAAAGGCCTGGCTCAGGCTATCGGCATCCGCGAGGCACGTGAGAGCCACGATGGGCAGGTGCTGGGTGCGCGGATGCTCACGCAGGCGGCTGAGCACCTCGAATCCGGTGATGTCGGGCAGATTCATGTCGAGGAGCACGAGCGAGGGCGGCGTGCGCAGGCTCATCTCCAGCGCCTGGCCACCGGTGCGGGCGACGGCCGTGACATAGCCCTCCATCTGCAGTCGCACTTCCAGCAGTCGCACAAGAGCAGGCTCATCTTCGACGATGAGGATCGAGCCCTGATCCGCTGGAGCATTAGCGACTGCCATCCTGCATACCTCTCTCTCGACATCCCAGCCACTCATGCCATGAGGATCGCGGCCTTGCGATGAGGTCAACTGCGACTGGCGCTATCTCTCAGTATACAACCTATCGCGATCTGCGGGCCGTGGCCCGGCGCATCTCCCCAATCTGGGGCAGGACCTCTGGGGACAACCTAGCGCAGACGCTGGTCTTCCGTGGTGCTGGTGCGCTGTGCCCGCAGGAAGGGCGCAGCCTGGCCAGCCGCCGCGTCGCGCAGGCGCTCCGCATGCTTGGGAAGCGTGTTCTCAGGCAGGGCGTCGGGGGTGACCCAGGCCACCTCGCTGACCTCGTCGCTGGTGCCGGGTGGTGGTGAATCTGGGGTGAGCCGGCAGAGATAGACCAGCACGATCTCGTCTTTTTGGGGCTTGGCATAGACGCCCACCAGCCGGACCACGCTCACGCTGGCGGCGATCTCCTCGCGCACCTCGCGCGTCAGCCCTTCCTCTGGGGTCTCGCCATGCTCTAGCCCGCCGCCGGGCAGGTTCCACCAGCCGATGTCGCTGCGGCGCGCCAGTAAGAAGCGTCCGTCGCGCTCGATCACCCCAAAGACGCCTACGCGAAACCGCGTCGATGAGCGCATATCACCTTGAGCTGCCATGAGTGCTCCCAGCGATTGACACTCCCCACGGCTAAAGCCAGGGGATTCTCAGTTCTCCGTGGGAGCCAACGCTACCCCCTCCCCGAAGGGCCTGCCCGGCCCCTTCTATGTTCTTGCCGCGTTGTGGTCGCGGTGCAGGCT
>DASWAC010000337.1:0-4977 GCA_036391335.1 Ktedonobacterales bacterium | reverse complement strand
GATGCCCAGCGCCGTCCCCAGTGCCTGCCAGTGTGCGGCCAGAGTTCCCGAGCCAAGCGAATCAGCGCCGAGCGCATCACCAAACGCTCTCGGCATCATGGCCAGCACCTCCAGATCGAGGCGACCGGGCGTGGCGAGATAGGTGCGGAGGGCGGTGATGTCGTATCCATGGCTGAGCACTTCCCACACGAGCGTCGGCAGCACGCCGAGCAGTCCCAGCCCTGCCACCGCCGCGAGCTCGCACCGTGAGGGCAGGCGGGGCGACAGGAGCGCCGCCACCACGAGCACGGGCAAGAGCGCCAGCGCAGTCGGGTGCAGCATCGCCGCGGCCAGGCCCAGCGCCGTCGCACTGGCCAGCCATCCGCGCGCGCCACGAATCACGCCGGCAAACAGGCACAGCAGCCACAGCGCCAGGAGGGGTGCGATGTAGTTTTGTTGCCAGACGAAGTGGCTATATTGGACGGTCGCGGTGCAGGTCGCAAAGATGAGCGTGGCCCAGCGGGCGACCCCGCGCCCGAAGCCGCGCAGGCTGGCGAGATAGACGAGCGCGATGCCAAGCACATTCCAGATGGCGAGGGCAATCGTCTGGGCCAGCGGGCTCGGGGTGACCACCGCGACGGGTAGCAGGATGTAGGCGCTGAGGGGGTGGTTCAGCGCGCCAATGGAGGCGCGGATCCCCGTGACAGGAATGACTCCGCGTGTGACGGCCGTCCGCGCCAGATCGAGGAGATCATTCTGATCTGAGAGCCACATCGCGCGGTCGAGCCAGATGAAGCGCAGGAGCCCGCCGAGCGCGAGCGCCACCCACAGCTCGGGATGACGCAGCCACGCCAGGCGTGAAGCGTCCGGGTGAGCCGGTGATGCGACAAGGGAGCGAGACTGCGCGTCGAGCATGAGCGGTGTTTCCTTCTGATGCACTCTCGCCCATGGTATAAGAAGAGCGGCGACGCCACAACATCGCCCAGCCCGAGTGGCCGCTGCTGAGGCGATCACTGAGAGAGCGGCGCCGCGCCCCCTTGCATGAAGGCCGTCAGCCCGTTGAGGATGAACTGCGCCGCCACCGCCGCCAGCAACATGCCAAGTACCCGCGAGAGCACCAGGATGCCTGTCGTGCCAATGCGCTGCTGGATCAGTCCACTCCCAAGCATCGTGAGCCACGCGACCAGCAGCGTGAGCACCCCGGCTATCGCCACAGCCCCTAGCTTGATTGGGTCGCCGCTGGCGGTGTTGACCAGCAGGATGATGGCCGTGATCGTGCCTGGGCCGGCGATCATGGGGATGGCCAGCGGGAAGACGCTCACATCATCCGCGTGCGCGGCTTCGTCGGCCTCACGAGCAGTCTCGCGGGCGCCACTGGGCCGGCCAAAGAGCATGTCAATGGCGATGAGGAAGAGCAGCACGCCGCCGGCGATGTTGAAGGCTGGCGATGAGACGCCCAGGGCGGCGAAGATCACGCGACCGAACGCGCCGAAGATGGCGATGACGATGGCCGCGATGATCACCGCACGAGTCACGGTGAGCGCGCGGGCGCGCTGGCCCATGCCGGCGGTGATGCCCAGCACCACAGGGACGAGGCCAATGGGATCGATGATGGTGAACAGCGCGGCAAGCGCCTTGTAGAAAAAGGAGAGTGAATCCATATCGTCTAGTATGCCAGCCAGGCGGGCGGAGCGCCAGCGAAGACGCCTTGGCCGCCAGGGAGCCGCGCGCATTTTTGAAATAGCCTCGCCTGGGCTCACTCGCCAGAAGGGCATGCAGCCAAGCGGTCAGGTGCGCCCTATGTCGCGTCGCATCGGGGGTCCGGTGAGGCCACATAGTCGCTTGACGGACACGCGAGGACGCGATACAATTCCCGCCACACCAGCCTTGTTTACAGAAGAAGGCCCGGAAGTCCCATCAGCGACGATGGGGATGCATGGCTCAGCATCATTTTGCGGTACGCGTGCCCTCACGACCACACCGACAATGCCAGGAAGGAGACGCGAGATGCCCCATACACAGGGCACTGCTCAGTGCGTCGTCCGCCTGGTCGCGCTCCGTGGCCTTTCTCCTGAGACGCTGGCCCAATGCGGCGCCTTGCGCCAGGAGGCCGGACGCCTCTGGACCACGTTGGTCCATCTCCATGCCCAGGCTCGTGCGCAGGGGACATGGCTGAGCGCCGCTGACTTGGAGCAGGCCAGCACGGAGGGGCACTATGCCCTCCACTCCCAGAGCGTGCGGGCGCTGTGTCAGAAGTTTGCCGCAAATGTAGCTGCCGCCACTGATCTGCGCTCGCAGGAAGGCGCTCACGGCGCTGTCATGACGCGCTATCCCCGCCATGCCACGGCCCACCAGACCGTCGTCTGGAAGGATCAAGCCCTCAAGGTGCTGCCCACGGGCCACCTCCGTCTGCCGACCGGCGGCCAGCGCCTGCCCCTGCTGCTTCCCTTGCCGGCGGAATATCAGGACGCCACGCTGCGCCGGGCCGAGCTCACCTGGCGATCAGATCACTACGAGCTCTGCCTCACCCTGGATGCGAGTGAGGCGCCTTCACCCGCGCTGCCCGGTGAAGAGGTGGCGGGGATAGACCTGGGCGAAGCGCACCTGGCCGCGGTGTGCACGACACGCCGGCATGCGCTGGTGGTCTCGGGGCGAAAGCTGCGCTCGTGCACGCGAGGGCACCACAAACGGCACGAGGCCATTCAGGAAAAGCTCAGCCGGTGCCAGTCAGGCTCGCGGCGGGCCAACCGCCTGCGCAAGCGCCAGGCACAGGTGAGTGCCAAGCTCTCTCGTCAGCAGCGAGAGATCCTCCACCAGACGGCGCGGAAAGTGGTGGATTTCTGCCATACCGAAGGCGTGACGCGGATCGCGATGGGGGATGTGCGTGACATCCAGAGAGAGGTGAGCCAGGAGACAAAGACCAGCCAGGAGCTCAGCCAGTGGCCTTATGAGCAGCTCGCGCGCTATCTGCGCGAGAAGGCCGCTCCCTTGGAGATCAGCGTGGAATGGCTCGATGAGCGCTATTCGACCAAGACGTGCAGTTATTGTCAGCATCAGCATGCGACCTCACCACGCGGGCGCCGATTCCGGTGCGCGGGCTGTGGTGCGCGGATGCATCGAGATGTGAATGGATCCAACAATATCTGCTCGAAGAGGGCGTATGGGTCCTATGGGCGGGTGCAGGCGGATCAGGTGAACTATCTCCGACCGATCGGAGTAGCGCCCCGACACAGGCCATAAGTGGCTCGCGCAAGCGAGAACCTCCCGCGTGAGCTGGAGGAGTGTCACAAAATTACGCGCGATGCGGCGCTTGTGTTGAGATATTGACCAAGATACGCCGTATCCATGTATAGGCTGGTGTCGGCTCTCGTGCGTCCGCCAGCTTTGAGTGCGGGTTGCACGAGGAAGAGTTGTTGTCTGGTGTGCCTGGACTGGGATGGCACATGGGCAGAAAGGCATTTTCGCGACATGGGCAAGAAGCATCTGATTGGAGCAGGCCTGCTCGCCGCCGCCACCGCGGCGATGGTGCTGGCAGGCTGCGGCGGCAGTGGTGTGAAGGGCAACACAAACATCGAGATCTGCACTGAGCTTCCTGTCTCGGGTGCAGACACCAGCTCGGGCAAGCCTGCCGAGAATGGCGCTGTGTTGGCCATCCAACAGGCGAACGACGCGAAGACGATCTCCGGCTACACGCTCGTTCACAAGGCATTCGACGACGTCGGCCCCTCCGGCACGCACGACCCCTCGACTGGCGCGAACAACATCCGCCAGGCCGTCGGTGATGCGCTGATCGCGGCCTGCGTGGGTCCGTTCAATTCTGGTGTTGCGCTGGCTGAGATGCCCATCGCGAACCAGGCGCCCCTCGGCCTCATCAGCCCGTCAAACACGAACCCGACCCTCACCAAGCCAGAGGGCGGCCAGCTCGGCACGGTGCGCCCCACCGGCAAGGTGACGTATTTCCGTGTCTCGACGACTGACGACCATCAGGGCCCTGCTGGCGCTGACTATCTCTTCCAAAAGAAGAACATTACCAAGGTCTATGTCATCTCTGACACCGAGACCTATGGCAAGGGCATTGCGGATGCCTTCAGCACCGAATTCACCACCCTTGGTGGCAAGGTCGTAGGCCGCCAGGACCTCGACAAGACGACGCAGGACTTCAAGCCGGCCATCTCCGATGCCGTGGCGAAGGGCGCGCAGGCCATCTACTACGGTGGCACCGACTCTGACGGTGGCACGCTCTGCCGCACACAGATGCTCTCGGTGACGGGCGCCGGAACCCTGCTCTATGCTGGTGGCGATGGCCTCCAGACAGACAGCTTCAAGACGACCACCCTCGCCGCGAACGCGAGTGGCGCGATCGTGACCGTGGCCTCGGTAAATGCCGATACCCTCGACAGCGCGAAGTCCTTCATCTCGGCTTTCAAGGCGAAGTTCACGGGTTCGGCCGACTACGGCGCGTATAGCGCGAATGCCTATGACGCCGCGAACATCATCATTCAGGCCGTCAAGAAGGCCATTGATGGTGGCGCCGCGAACCCGAAGGACAGCAGCGACTCTGATGGCGCCAAGCTGTTCCGCCAGGCCGTCATTGATCAGATCGCCAAGACTGACTACAACGGCGTGACCGGTAACACCAAGTTTGACGCCAACGGTGATACGACGAACAAGATCATCTCGATCTACCAGCTCGGCTCGAAGGACTGGGAATTCGTCACGCAGATCACTGTGAAGTAGTTTCTGCCTCATGTGCTCAGCGGAGAGGCGATCGCGCGATTGCCTCTCTCAAGAGCGGCTCGTGGGAGAGTAGCGGACTCGGTTGTTCGTTACTCTCTCCGTGTATCTGGGCAGTGCCGGTTCCTTGCCGCTCTTGGCACACCACTTTCATGGGCGCGCCTTCTGTGACATAGTGGTGGCAATGTGGGGAAGGCTCGGGCGGGGCCACGTGGTAGTGAAGCAGAAACAGAGGCAGCGGACCTAATGAGCATCTCCTTCCTC
>DASWAC010000336.1:0-12342 GCA_036391335.1 Ktedonobacterales bacterium | reverse complement strand
GGCTGTGGAGCGCGGCTGCACCGCGACGTGAACGGGGCGAATAACATCTGCTCCAAGGCGGTGCATGGCGTCTACGCCAAAGTGCAAGCCGACACCGTGAAGTATCTGCGACCGATCGCAGTAGCGCCCCCGACACGGGCCCCAAGTCGCTGGTGAAAGCCAGAACCTGCCGGCTTCAGCCGGCGGAGTGTCAGATGAGCCACTCGATAGAATACAAATCTCTAGCACAGCCGGGGGAGAGGTCAAGCGGCAATGCGCACACAAACTCGCGCGATCAATGCCACGCAAAAGAAGGCGCGACGCGACGTCATCCTTGCGGTCGCCTGGGAGCTCTTTCTCACTGGGTCATTCGCCTCAGCAACCGTCGCGAGTGTCGCTCAGGCCGCGGGCCTGGCCAAAGGGACCATCTATCTCTACTTCGAGACCAAGGATGACCTCTTCCTCGCAGTGATGGAAGAGCAGCTGTGCGCATGGATGGACGATCTCAACGATCGTCTCGCCGCACTCGATGGCGCCGCCGGGCCGACGGCAATCTCAAGCCTGATGCTCGAGACGCTGACCGCACGCCCCGGCCTGCTGCGCCTACTGGCCAACCTGCATACCACCATCGCAGGCCACGCGACGCCTGACTCGGCGGTCCCATTGCAGCAGATCTTGATCGCCCGGATGCAGGTGACCGCCGAACACTTCGCCAGGCTCTTGCCACTGGCAGACGCCACCCAGGGACTCCACGCCGTGCTCCGCTGCCACGGGCTCATCATCGGGATGCAGCAGATTGGCATGCCACCGGGCTTCATCCCACCACATCTCACGCTCAGCGCGGTGGCCACGGTGCGCGCGAATCTCATCGGTGAGCTGTGCGCCGCCATCGAAGCTCTCTTGCAGGGAATGACCAGCCTGGAACACTGAGGAGGCGCCAGCCATGCGCTATTTCGTGACAGGAGCCACCGGCTTCGTCGGTGGGCAGGTGGCGCGCCTGCTGCGACAAGACGGCCACGACGTGATCGCCCTGGTGCGCGACCCGCGGCATGCCGGGGACCTCGTCGCACAGGGCGTCACACTGGCGCCCGGCGATGTCGCGGAGAAGTCGAGCATGCGCGCACCGATGACCGGCGTGGATGGAGTCTTCCACGTCGCCGGGTGGTACAAGATCGGGGTGCGCGATACGCGTCCCGCACAGGTCACCAATGTGGAGGGTACCCGCAACGTGCTGGAGCTGATGCGTGAGCTCGCCATCCCGCGTGGGGTCTACACTAGCACGCTGGCCGTCTATTCCGATACCCATGGGAAGCTGCCAGATGAGACGTATGTCTTTCATGGCAGGCATCTGAGCGTCTATGATGCCTCGAAGTGGGCTGCGCACTATGAGGTGGCCGAGCCGATGATGCGCGATGGGCTCCCGCTGACCATCGTGCAGCCGGGCCTCATCTACGGCCCCGGTGACACGAGCGCGATCGGGCACACCCTGCGGCAATATCTCAAGCGCAAGCTCCCCGTCGTTCCGGCACGAACGGCCTTTTGCTGGGGGCATGTGGAGGATATGGCACAGGCGCACCTGGCCGCGATGCGCGTGGGCAAGCCCGGCGCCAGCTATAACGTCGGTGGTCCCGTGCACACCCTCACGGACGCACTGCGCCTCGCCCAGAGCATCACCGGGGTGCGCCCACCCGCGATCACCGCATCGCCCGGCATGATGCGCGCGCTGGCCAGCACGATGAGCCTGGTGCAGCGCGTCTTCCCCGTGCCGGAGGACTTCAGCGGCGAGTATCTGCGTGTCTCGGCCGGGGTCACCTACCTGGGCGATTCGTCAAAGGCCACGCGTGAGCTCGGCTTCGCGCCACGCCCGCTGGCCGAGGGTCTGCGTGAGACGCTGCTCTACGAGATGGGCCAGCTGGGCATGCGAGCGCCCTCAGAGGCTCAGTGACGGCTCACCGCATAATTCGGCGCTTCCTTCGTGATGACCACGTCATGAGGATGGCTTTCACGCAGGCCCGCGCCACTGATCTGCACGAACTGCGTCTGCTCTTGCATGACCGCGATCGTCGCCGCGCCGCAATAGCCCATGCCCTGCCGTAGCCCGCCAATGAGCTGGTAGACCACGTTCGTCAGCATCCCCTTATACGGCACGCGCGCCTCGATGCCCTCAGCGATCAGCCGCGACTCATCAGAGACCCCACCCTGGAAGTAGCGGTCCTTGCTGTAGCTCCGCTGCTTCATCGCGCCGATGGAGCCCATGCCGCGATAGTCTTTGTAGCGCTCACCTTGTGAGATGATGAGCTCACCAGGGCTCTCCTCCACACCCGCCAGGAGGCTGCCCACCATGACGGTGTCGGCTCCCGCCGCGATGGCCTTGGCGATATCGCCGCTATAGTGGATGCCTCCGTCCGCCACCACCGGGATGCCTCGCTTGCGCGCGGCGCGACTAGTCTCCCAGACGGCGGAAATCTGGGGAATGCCCACGCCTGCGACCACACGAGTGGTGCAAATCGAAGCAGGGCCAACTCCGGCCTTGACGCAGCGTGCGCCTGCGTCAATCAACGCCTCAGCGCCCTCGGCGGTGGCTACATTCCCCGCGCCGATCTGCACCCGCGAGCCAAACGTTTGCGACAGCTGCTTCAAGGTGTCGAGCACCATCTGCGAGTGCCCGTGCGAGGTATCCACCATGAGGAGGTCAACATCCTCGGCGACGAGCGCCTCACAGCGTGCGAAGGTGTCGGGCCCGACGCCGATGGCCGCCCCCGCGCGCAGGCGTCCCTGGCTATCCTTGGCGGCGCGCGGGAACTGCACCTTCTTCTGGATGTCCTTCACGGTGATGAGGCCGCGTAGCATCCCATGCTCATCCACCACCGGCAGCTTCTCGATCTTGTTGCGCGCGAGGATTTCACGAGCCTCTTCGAGGGTGGTGCCTACCGGCGCTGTCACCAGCCGCTCGCGAGTCATCACCTGGCTGATGGGCCGGTCATAGGCCGTCTCGAAGCGCATGTCGCGATTGGTAAGGATGCCGACGAGCTTTCCGTGCTCAGTGATGGGAATGCCGGAGATATGGTACCGCTTCAGCACATCCAGAGCGGCGCTCAGCGGATCCTCCGGGCTGAGCGTAATGGGATCGGTGATCATCCCCGACTCGGACCGCTTCACCTTATCAACCTCGCCGGCCTGGTCTTCGATAGATAGGTTCCGGTGGATGATCCCCAGGCCGCCCTCGCGCGCCAGGGCGATGGCCAGCCGAGCCTCGGTGACCGTATCCATCGCGGCGGAAAGCAGTGGGATGTTGAGGGTGATCTCAGGCGTCAGCCTGGTGACAGTCGAGACTTCGCCCGGCAGCACACTCGACGCTGCGGGAATTAAGAGCACGTCATCAAAGGTCAATCCCTTGCGGCCAAACCTTTCGTTCCATTCAGTGTCCGCGCTCATGCTGGCTCCTTCTCGCAGGCTGTGCCAGGCTAGCAAGAAGCGCCCACAACCCACATGCATGCCGCGGGGTGAGCGCTTGTCTGGCCGGGCCAGGATGTCTCATGCCGATACATCTCCTAGGCTGGATATTTGACAGAGTATATCACGCGGCGATGGCCCATTTCAATGCTGAGCCCACTCCAGCGCGGCGGCATCGCGCACCTCATGATGAGGGTCGGCCACCACCACGCTCAGCCTTCGGGGAGGGTAATGGTCTCGCCGGCGCCGAAGACCTGGCCTCGTCCGTATGCGCCACCCATCGCCGTGACCGTCTGGTGGCCCATCACTTGCCAGGTTGGGCTGGAATCTAGCCGGACCAGCGCAGTATCCTCATCAATCCCCAGGCCGACCATTCCCGCCGGAAGCTCCGCATGGATGCGCTGCCAGACCGCTGCCGAGACGAAGCCGCGCATGCGATCATAGTGGGGGAAGGTGATGGCGCAGCGCACAAAGCCCAATGCGGGCACCCAGTGCAGCTCGCCCGTCGCTTCGACCCGGCGCACTGAGATGGTGAAGGCTCCCAGTGCCATCGCGCCCGCGCTGCACCCCGCGACGACCGCCCCCTCGCGCAACGCGCCGGCGATCACGTCCCACGCCGGTGAGCCATCCATGCTCTCGATGATCTGTTGGGGATCGCCCCCGGAGAAGTAGAAGAAGTTCGCGCCGCGCAGCAGCTCGACCTGGGCGGGGTCGTGCGCCGTGGGAGGATCGATGATGCCGCTTGGACGGATATCGCTCACCCCGAGCGCCTGGAAGTGGGCCAGCCCTTTGGCATTCCACCGCGCCGGGCTGCCGGGCTCGCGTCCGCTGGCCGTCGGCAGCAGGGCGACTCGCGCCGCGGATGGGCCGCCGAGCGTCTCGATCAGCCGCGCGTCGGTCTCGCGCATCGCGGCGGTGTATTCCCCCGAGCCAACCAGCGCAATCGGCGTTGCCATGTGGCGCCTCCCTGTGCGTGCCTCGCGACGTACGATGGCAGAATGCTACAGCATAGAGCGCTGGGGCCGCAAATGGCGACATACAGCCCGCATGCCGCTGTGCGGGTCTGACCGGTGTGTCGTCATGGGAAGTGCAACGACTTCATGCGCTCCATCGTCTCACTCAAAGAGACCTCGCGCGAGCTACGGCAATTCGCCGTACCCCATGCTTGCGTGAGCACGCGAGCTATGATATACTCGTACACTGCGTGGCGTTACGGGCAGACTCCGGTGCCATCACCGGCCCTCTCACGCCAGTTCACTGTTTTTCTGGGCCGGAGAGCAACACCGATGAAGAAGTATAAGCTCAAGACGCACAAGGCCACGTCCAAGCGTGTGCGCACAACGGGCGGCGGGAAATTCCTTCACATGAAGGGCGCCCGCACCAAGTACCACCGCAAGAAGGACGCCACTCGCAACCGCTCGCTCACCCAGCTGACGGTGATGGCTGAGGGTGACTCGAAGAAGATGAAGACGCTGCTGCCGTACGCCTGAGCGCGCACAGGTCTTGCGGCCCAGCGCCGTGAGAGAAGGATTGAACGATGCCACGAGTCAAGCGCGGAACGACCTCCCGCGCGAAGCACAAGAAGGTCTTTCAGCGCACCGAGGGCCACTACGGCGCACGCCACCGCCTGATCAAGACGGCGCGCGAGTCCATGCTGCACTCCCTCAGCTATGCCTATCGTGACCGCCGCAACCGCAAGCGCGATATGCGCGCCCTGTGGATCACCCGCATCAACGCGGCCTCGCGTCTCTATGGCATGCCCTATCGTGAGCTCATCCATGGGCTCTCGCTGGCAGGCGCGCAAGTTGACCGCAAGGTCATGGCCGACCTCGCTGTCGAGGACCTCAAGGGCTTCGGCGTGCTCGTCGAGACGGCGCGCAAGGGATTAGCCACCAAGCAGGCATAAGCCGCCACGCACGCAGGCGCCGCACAGAGACACCCTCTCGCGGCGCTTTGTCATATCCTGGCTCTCCCCCACGCGCGCTCATGAGAAATAGCTGCCAAGCAGGACCATCGCTATGCCGGATAGCATCACCAGCCCATCGAATAAACGCATCCAGTGGCTGCACGCGCTGCACGACGCCAAAGGCCGCGCTGACGCGGGCGCATTCCTGGTGGAGGGCCCACATGCCGTGGAGGGCGCACTCGACGCTCAGATTCGCCCGGTGGTGATCGCGTATGAGCCAACGCAGCTGAGTCGCAGCGAGACGGGCATGCGTGTGCTTGGCCGCATCGGCGCGCTGGCGGCCACCGGTGTCGAGGTGCTCATCACGTCGCCAGCCGCCATCGAGCGGGCCAGTGACGCGCAGTCGCCACAGGGCGTCGTGATGGCCATCAGCCGCGAAGAAGTCGCCCCGGAGCGCGTGCGGGCCCGTCGCCGTGGGCGCAACCGCCCTCTCGTGCTGGTGCTCGACCGCGTCAGCGATCCGGGGAATGTGGGCACGTTGCTGCGCTCGGCCCTGGCGGCGGATGTGGACGAAGTGCTGCTCTCGGCCGGCTGCGCGGATCCCTGGGCGCCCAAAGTGCTGCGGGCGGGCGTCGGCGCGCAATTCACCGTGCCGCTGCGCACGGGACTCACCTGGGAGCACATCGGCCAGCAGCTCGGCAAGACACCGGTAGTCCTCGCGGATGGCGAGGCGCGTGAAACGTATGATCAGCTCGACCTGACCACACGGGCAGCCCTCATCGTAAGCAATGAGGCGCATGGCGCATCCGCCGAGGCGCAGGCGCTGGCCACTGTGCGGGTGCGCATCCCCATGTGGAACCGGGTGGAGTCACTCAATGCAGCGATCGCCGGAAGTGTGATACTCTTTGAGGCAGCGCGGCAACGTCGCGCGAAACAGACAACTGAAGAACAGGGCTGAGACGGAGAGAGTACGCGACACGCTTGCCAGACAGGGAGCGATGGCCATTGACTGAGAGCCATCGCGGCAGGGCAGCCGCCGAAGTTCACTCCTGAGCTGGTGATTGAAGGCAAGTAGGTCACCACGGGCTCCCCACCGCTATCGGGGCAGAATGAGTGGAGCGCATCGCCTGCGCTCAACGCGGGTGGTACCACGGAGTAGAGCGGTAGCTTCGTCCCGATGATGGAGCTGCCGCTTTGTGCTTTGCTGGAGAGAACCACCATGCCAGGTGATGAGACTGAAGAACAGCGCCAGCTGGAGGCGCTGCGCACCCGCGCACTCGCAGCGCTTGGCGCGATCGAGACGACAGCGGCACTCGAAGACTGGCGCGCCCAGTTCCTGGGCCGAGAGCGCGGCGAGCTGAGCGGCATCCTCAAAGGATTGGGGAAGCTGCCCGCCGAGCAACGCAAGACGGTGGGCCAGGCGGCGAATGTCGTGAAGGCAGCATTGGAATCCGCGCTGGCCGAGCGCCAGACTGCCATCTCCGCTGCCGAGCGCGCCACCGCACTGGACCGCGAGCGCCTCGATGTGACCCTGCCGGGACGCGCCGTGCCACGCGGCCATCTGAACCCCCTCACGCTCACCATGCGGGAGGTCGCCCGCGTATTGGAGCCCATGGGCTTTCAGCTCTTCGACGGACCTGAGGTCGAGACGGACTATTACAACTTCCAGGCGCTCAACATCCCAGAGGATCATCCAGCACGCGATATGCAAGATACCTTCTGGATCGTGCCGGGCGCAGTGCTATTGCGCACGCAGACCTCACCGATGCAGATTCGCGTGATGGAGCGCCTGAGGCCGCCCGTGCGCTGCTATGTGCTGGGCAAAGTCTATCGCAACGAGGCCACCGATGCTAGCCACGAGGCGGTCTTCAACCAGATCGAGGGCCTGCTGATTGATGAGCAGTGCACCATGAGCGATCTGCGCGGTGTCGTGGAGCGCTTCGCCCAACAGATGTTCGGCGCGGATCGCAAGGTACGCTTCCGCCCGAGCTACTTCCCATTCACTGAGCCGAGCGCGGAGTTCGACATTGATTGCATGAACTGCAAGGGCGCAGGCTGCCGGGTCTGCAAATATTCGGGCTGGCTCGAGATGGGCGGCTCCGGCATGGTAGACCCACGGGTGCTGCGCGGCGTGGGGTACGACCCTGCCGTGTACCGTGGCTTCGCCTTCGGCCTCGGGCTGGAGCGCATCGCCATGCTGCGCTATGGCATTGACGACTTGCGCTACTTCAGCGGGAACGATCTCCGATTCCTACGGCAGTTCTCCTAGAGGATGGGGGAGCACCCATGCGACTGAGTGTTGCCCTGCTGGGCTGTGGCAATGTGGGCGCCGCCCTGCTCACGCTGCTCACCGACAAAGCTGACGCCTTGCGTACCGAGCACGATATCGAGATCGTCTTCACTGGCGGCTACACACGCCGTGGTGGCGGCTGGCTCGTGCAGCCAGGGATCGGCGCCGCCACAGTGGCCACCGCCGGCTGGCCCCACGGCGACATCCCTGCGGGCGCGATCCCCTATGCCGGTGAGAGCGTCGCCTTCGCGCGCGCCTGCCCGGCGGACGTGCTGGTTGAGCTGACCACGCTAGAGCCGCAGACAGCCCAGCCCGCGCTGGACCACGTGCGCGCGGCGCTCACCAGTGGGAAGCATGTGGCCACGGCCAACAAGGGGCCGATTGCTCACGCCTATCGCGAGCTGCGTGACCTTGCCACGGCGCGGCACCGCCAGGTGCGCTTCGAGTCCACCGTGATGGATGGGACGCCCATCTTCAATATGGTCGAGGCGGCGCTCCCCGTGACGCGCCTCATTGCGCTGCGTGGGGTGCTCAACAGCACCAGCAACTACATTCTTGGTCGCATGGTCGCGGGCGATGCACTCGAAGCCGCGCTGGCAGAAGCGCAGCGCACCGGCATTGCCGAAGCCAACCCCGACAATGATCTCGAAGGCTGGGACGCCTCCGTGAAAGCGGCAGTGCTGGCCAACGCGCTGATGGGCGCCGATCTGCGTCCGCAGCAGGTGCATCGCGAGGGTTTGGGCGCTGAGGC
Organism: Ktedonobacterales bacterium; assembly: GCA_036391335.1. GTDB lineage: Bacteria > Chloroflexota > Ktedonobacteria > Ktedonobacterales > JADMIN01 > DASWAC01. The sequence goes on along the minus strand of DASWAC010000336.1, from coordinate 3,963 downwards.
GATGCGGTCAGCTGTCGCCGCGCTCACGCCGGGGCATGGGCTCAAGCAAGTCGTGGATGTGACCCGCGAGGGCGCGGCCGTCGTCGCCAGTGTCCGTCTGGCCGAGCTGCCACCGAGCGACCCGCTGGGACACCTGGGCGCCGGCGAGACCTCGCTGCGCCTGAGCACTGATACGATGGGCGACCTCAGCATCATCGAGGGGGATGGCGGCCCCTGGCAAACCGCTCACGGCGTCATGGCGGACCTCGTCACCATCCGCCACAGTCTCAACCGATAAGGACTACTCATGCGCATCCCCTACCCATGGCTCAAAGACTACGTAGATATCACGCTCAGCCCTGAGGACCTGGCCGAGAAGCTCACCTTGGCGGGCCTCGAAGTGGAACGCGTGGAATATCCCTGGCCGGGCATCGTCACCGCCGAGATCATCTGGCTGCAGCGCATCAAGGGCTCTGACCATTTGAGCGCAACCCGTGTGAGCACCGGCACGCAGGAGTTCAGCGTCGTCTGCGGCGCCTCGAATATCAAGCTGCATGACAAGGTGCCGCTGGCCACCATCGGTGCGAAGGTCGGCGAGATCACCATCGCGGAAAAGAAAGCGATGGGCGTGCTCTCGCAGGGCATGCTGTGCTCACCACGCGAGCTGGGCATCAGCGATGACCACGAGGGCATCTACATCCTGCCGCCAGACACGCCGCTCGGTGTGCCCCTGGGCAAGCTGCTCGGTGACGCCGTGATCGACCTGGATATCAAGGCGCACCGTGGCGACCTCTTCTGTGTGACGGGCATCGCGCGGGAGGTCTCGGCCATTACCCGGCAGCCCCTGCGCCTGCCGGCCATTACCAGTGGGAAGGGGAAGCTCCCTGAGAGCGGCGAGGGCGTCGAGCGCCTGATGAAGCTGGAGGTGCGCGACCCGGACCTGTGCCCGCGCTACAGCGCCCGCATCATCCGTGGCGTGAAGATCGGTCCCTCGCCTGAGTGGATGGCGAAGCGCTTGCTGGCGGCGGGGATGCGACCGATCAACAACATCGTAGATGTGACGAACTATGTGATGCTGGAGCTCGGTCAGCCACTGCACGCCTTCGATTACGCCAAGGTGAAGGACCATACCATCATCGTGCGGCGCGCAAAGCACGGCGAAAAGCTCACCACGCTGGATGGCGTAGAGCGAAGCCTGACCAGCGAGATGCTGCTCATCACCGACCCAGCCGGACCCAACGTCATCGCGGGCATCTTCGGTGGCGAGCGCGTCGAGGTCTCGGCGGAGACCACTGACCTCATCCTGGAGGCGGCGCACTTCAAGCCGGGGAACATCCGGCGCACATCGGCGGCCATCGGGCTACGCACGGAATCCTCCGGCCGCTTCGAAAAGAATCCTGATATCGAGCTCACCGTGAAGGCAATCGATCGCGCCGCCGAGCTGATCCTCCAACTGGCCGGTGGCACGCTCGCGCCCGGCCGCATAGATGCCTATCCCAAGCCTGAGAAGCCGCGAGCCATCACGTTCGCCCTTGCCCAGGTGGAGTGGCTCATCGGCGTTGCGGTCACCACCGGTGAGGCCATCGAAGCGCTCACCGCGCTGGGTTTCGGCGTGCGTGAGATGTCGTCGAGCCAGAGCCAGGTCGTGCTCGACATCAAGGTGCCGTCGTGGCGTGGCGACGTGGAAGAGGGCGCGGATCTCGTTGAGGAAATCGCCCGCATCGCCGGCTTCGACCGCATCCCCAGCACCATCCCCACCGGGCCGCTGCCCGCCGCGTATCGCAACGAGTGGTGGGAGCGCGAGAACCTGTTGCGCGATATCATGGTTGGCGCGGGGCTGACGGAGATCATGTCCTATACCCTGACCAGCCGGCAAGTGATGGCCAAGCTGCTCGTGGCGGCGCGTGAGCCCGGCGCCGAGGCGTTGCTAGGCGCCCCCGCGCCTATCCCGCTGCTGGAATCCCCCACCCGTAAGAATGCCAAGGCCCCCGCGAAGCGGGAGCAGCGCGCGCTGCAGGCGATCGCGGATGATCTGCCTGCCATTCGCATCAAGAATCCGATGAGCGCTGAGGCTGAATCACTGCGCCTCACCCTCATGGCCGGAATGCTCACTGCCGTGCGAGAGAATAGCAAGCACGAGCGGGCAGGCATCTGGCTCTTCGAGATTGGCCGGCGCTATCTGCCAACGGCAGAGCTGGCCCGGGGGGAAGGGCTTTCCAACGAGCGGCGCACGCTCGCCCTCGCGCTGTCTGGGCCGCCGGTGACGAGCTGGGCAGCGGAAGACCATGATGCCGACTTCTATGACATGAAAGGCGCCATCGAGACGATGCTGCGCGCGCTGCAGGTCCGCGCATGGCGAATGACGCCCGTGAAACATCCCACGTTTCATCCCGGCCGCTGCGCCATGCTGGAGGTCGCGGCGCTGCCTGAGGCCGGCGCGCCTGGTGGTGTGGCACTTGGCGAGACGGCGGAGTGGATCGGTGTGGGCATCCTTGGCGAGGTGCATCCTGAGGTCGCCGACCAGTTCGATCTGAGCCGCCGCACCTATCTGGCCGAGCTCGACCTGGAGCGCCTCTTCGCGGGTGTGCCCGCCTACGGGATCCACCATGCCATCTTGCGCTATCCCGCCGCCGTCCGCGACCTCGCCTTCATCGTGGATGCAAGCGTGCCTGCCGCCGAGGTCGAGGCAGCCATCCGTGGGGCGAGTGGTGCGCTGCTGCGTGACCTCGCGCTCTTCGATGTCTACACCGGCGAGGGCATCGGCGCCGGGAAACGGAGCCTGGCGTATACCCTTACCTTCCAGGCAAGCGATCGCACGCTGACTGATGCCGAGGTAGATGCGGCCATCCAGGCGGTAGTGGCAGCCGTGAAGCGCACGCATGGGGCTCAGCTTCGCGGGTGAGGCGGCATCCTCCTCGGCATCGGCATGCTGCTGCTCAGGCGGCAAGGCCTGCGTCACCCGCTGGCGAGAGGCGCAGCCATCGCGAGCCTTGGCGTGGCGCTCCTCACCATGCCCCTCTGGCTCACGCCGCCACTAGGTGTCAGTGTGCCGTGAGCGAGCTGCCTCGCGGACACCACGAGACCTCGTGCGGGGAGACATCCCACACGAGGCCCCATGTGCGCGGCGGTGCGCTCGGCTAGGACCCTGGCTGCCCATCGCGTGTCGTCTGAGGATGACGACACCGACAGTCGCAAACCAGGGAGCAGGGTGAACAGCACCGGGATGAGCACGATGAGGAGTTCCTGCTCGACGTGACGAGGAAGCCACGCTCCATGGGCACTGGGCCTGCTACACGTTCTTGGCGCTGACGGAGCGCCGCTCACAGAGGGATGCGGTGGTCGCATTCGCGATGACGCCTGCCGGCGACAGATCGACGTGAAGGCCGCGTATCACGCGTCACGTCCTCTTCTGGTCGCCTCCACCGCAACATGAGCGGCGATTCTTATCTCCTTTGCTTTCCCTTTGGGTATTCCTTACCGAATTGCCGTGGTCTTACGCGAGGGCCACACGCAAGGGAAGAGTGGCACATTTCTGCGTGTCACTGGTAAAACGTGAGGGCTCTGGCCAGGTAACGGCATTTTCGGTCTGAGCCACAATCTCGCAAAACTGTCAGATTTCCCAGGTCCTGCCAGAATGCATAGAGTGCCCCATCAAAAACAGAACCATAGTATAATGGGCGCGCTATTCGCACTGACACAGCGACTGTATCTCATCAATGTGGAGCGCTGGGAGAGGATCCGACATGCACATTGACACAGACTCCGAGCGACCGCACGAGGTGTCAGCCATCTCGCGCCTGCTGGGCAAGCGGATCGTCACCATTGGCGGTGGCACTGGTCCATTCGCCGTCCTCTCGAATCTCAAGCGTTATCCCTGCTCCATCTCGGCGGTAGTCACCATGTCTGATAGCGGCGGCAGCTCACGCCGCCTGATGGACGAGCTTGGCATGCTGCCGGTGGGCGACCTGCGTCAGGCGCTGGTGG
>DASWAC010000335.1:0-8538 GCA_036391335.1 Ktedonobacterales bacterium | reverse complement strand
TTTGCGGCGTGGTCTTTTTCTTCCACGTTCGCCAGCCGCTCGACATTCTTCTGCGCGATGGTATTCATCGGGTCCAGCTCGAGGGCTTGAGAATAGACCTTGTGCGCGTCCTTATAGCGCCCTTGCTCCAGCAGGGCCTTGCCCAGCCGGTTCATCGCGCTGATGTCCTTGGGATAGAGCTCGAGCACCTCGCGGTTCTTCTCGGCGGCATCCTCCCACTTGCTCTCGCGCGCCAGCATCAGGGCTTCCTCTTCCAGCCGCTTCTTGGCGCGCCGGCGCTCCTCCTCAGAGGGCAGGCCGTTGTGCATCATTCCACTGTACTCCTTCTCATCAGCCAGCACGCCAGGCTGCGCTGAGACCACTCATGACTTTTTGGGATCAATTCGCGGCGACACCTTGCAGTGACCATGCCGTGACCTTCTCTATGCGCACGGTCACGAGGTCACCGGGGCGTACCCCTGTGCCGGGCGAGAGTGCGACGGCCGCGCGCGAGGCGGAGGCATCGTTGGTCGCAGGGAAAAAGACGAGCTTGTTCGTGCGTGTGCGCCCGCGCCACTGGTGATGGCCGTTGCTCACCTGATGCGACTCGACGAGCACCTCTTCATCGCGCCCAATGAATGGGGCGTTGAGCTCGCGCGCGATGCGCTCTTGGACTCTCTCGACCTCATGGAGACGCCGTTTCTTCTCTTCCAGCGGTACGTCATCTTCCCACTTGTGCGAGAGCGTGCCCGGCCGCGGAGAATAGGCCGCGACATGCACCACATCGAAGCGAATCTCTTCGAGCAGGTCGAGCAAATGCTGGAAATTCTCTTCCGTCTCACCACAGAAGCCGACGATGACATCAGTCGCCAGCGAGACACCCGGCCACCAGTGCCTCAGCTTCGCGATGAGCTTGCGATAGTCGCCGATGGAATAGCCCCGGCGCATGCGCGTGAGCATCTCATCGTCGCCGTGCTGCACAGGGATATTCACGTGCTCGCATACCTTTGGCAGCGCCCCCATCTGCTGGATCATCTTGTCCGTCATGTGCGGCGGATAAGACGTCATGAAGCGGATGCGCTCCAGCCGGTCGATCGCGCTGAGCTGCTCCATGAGGTCGCCCAGGTCGGGGCGGTCAGCAAGATCGAGCCCATAGGCCTCGACTGTCTGGCCCAGCAGCGTGATCTCGCGCGCGCCACGGTCAACCAGGTCACGCGCCTCGACGAGCAGCTCATCCACCGGACGGCTGCGCTCGCGACCACGCCGGGAGGGCACGATGCAATAGGAGCAGACTTTGTTGCAGCCGAGGATGACCGGGAGCCAGGCTGTCGGGCCTTTGTACTTGAGATCAACTTGCGCGGTCGTGGGATAGTGCAGCTCGCGGGCGCCAGGGCGGAAGTCGACCGCCATCGCGCCGGAATGCGCGGTGGGAATCGGCTCCGGCGCGGGGGGCAGGCCATCTTGGATGATGGGCAGCGGCGCGGAAAGGCCCACCGAGCGCGGCGCGCCGAGATCTGCGATGTCGAGGCAGCCGTCGCCCGCCGCGATCGGAGTCCACCGCTCATCGAGAAAGTCCGGCAGGATCTCGGCTTGCTCGACCTTGAAGAAGAGGTCCACGACAGGGTACTTGCCCTTGAGCTCGTTGAGCTGTCGCTGGCTGCCCACCATGCAGCCCATCATCGCGACCAGCAGATCCTCGCGAGTGCGCTTCGCGCGTGCCAGGAGGCCTAGCTGTCCATGCGCCTTGCGCTCTGGCTGCTCACGGACTGAGCACGTGTTGAGCACGACCAGGTTCGCCTGGTCCATCGTGCCGACTTCCTCCCAGCCCAGGCCATCGAGGATGCTAGAGACGCGCTGCGAGTCCGCCATATTCATCTGGCAGCCTACCGTCCAGATGTGATATTTGCCTGTGGCTGCTGTCACTGTGCCCCTCCCTGTCGCGCTCGTGCGCGCCGGCTGACCGCGACGCCGCCACGGCGGGCAGGCTTGCGCGTGGGCGTCACGGCAGCGGGGGTCTCCGCCTCAGCGTGCACCTCGCCACCCTCGGCCTCGCTGCTCACATCTTCTTCGGTGGCCTCGCGCACATCCTCCGGCTTGATGCGATCGGTGTAGAGAATGCCGTCGAGGTGATCTACCTCGTGCTGCAAGATGCGGGCATACCAGCCCTCGGCGCGCACGCGAATCTCCTTGCCGTTAGGGTCACGTCCCTTGACGACCACCGCTGCGGCACGCGACACGTTATCACCCACCAGACCGGGAATGCTCAGGCATCCCTCTGTGCCCAGCACTTGCTCTTCACTGGCCTTGATGATCTCTGGATTCACTAGGGCCGTGGACTGGCCCTCGTGCTCGGCCACCAACACACGCAGCGAGACCCCCACCTGGGGCGCGGCCAGCCCCACGCCAGGAGCGTCGCGCATCGTCTCCCACATATCGTCCACCAGCTTGTGGAGGGTGTCATCAAAGCGCGAGACCCGCTTCGCGCGTGTGTGCAGAACCGATTCCTTCGGTTCCCCAACCGTTACAATCTTGCGTATGGCCATTGCCAGACCTCATCTGCGTTTCCCGGACCCATGCGAAGCCGCGCTAGAGCGCCTGCGCACATTGTGCCTGATTTTACCAGCGCTTCATGCGGAGGTACTATAGCCACTTGGCCCGCATAATGTCAAGGCTGCATGCGTCTGACGACCCGCCCAACGGCCTGCCTGGGTGCTCGGCGCACCTTGCATCAACGGCGCATCGCATGCCAGAATCCGCATGGCGTGACGCCCGCGTGGGCATGCCACGAGAGTGGCAGAGCCACGCCGATGGAGGAATGAGATGTCGGATAGCACTGACGAGACGAGCGCCGTCGTGTTGCGCACGAGCAGCCTCACCAAGCGCTTTGGCGAGCGCACGGCAGTCAATGCGCTGAGCATGGAGGTCCATCGTGGCGACGTCTTTGGCTTGTTGGGGCCGAATGGCTCAGGCAAGACGACGACGCTGAGGATGGTGCTTGGGCTGGTGTGGCCCACAGGTGGCGACATCGCGCTCTTTGGCGAGCACGTCTCGGCCGCGAACCGTCGCGAGCTGCTGCGGCGAGTCGGCGCGATCATCGAGCAGCCTGCCTTTTATCCCTATCTCACCGGCCGCGAGAACCTGAGGACTGTCTCGCGCTTCGCGGGGCTGGCCGCGTCAGATGCGACGCGCAAGCGCATTGATGAGGCGCTCGAGCTAGTGGGGCTGGCCTTACGCGCGCAAGATAGCTACAAGACGTATTCCCTCGGCATGAAGCAGCGGCTAGGCATCGCCGCGGCGCTGCTCACTGAGCCGGATCTCATCCTTCTTGACGAGCCCACAAACGGCCTAGACCCCGCCGGAATGGTCGAGGTTCGCGGGTTGATCCAGCAGCTGTCCGCGCAAGGCGTGACAGTGTTGCTCAGCAGCCACCTCCTCTATGAAGTGCAGCAGGTCTGCACCCGCGTTGCCATCATCAACCAGGGCTCCGTGGTTGCGCAGGGCAAGGTCACCGAGCTCCTGTCGAGCCAGGCAAGCCTGGTGATGGGCTTCGCCGAGCCTGCCATCGCCGAGCAGGCCATGCGCGTGCTGACGGAGGCCAGCCAGAGTGCGGCGCCGTGGCTGCAAGGGCTGAGCTATGTCGCGCCGGAGTCTGGCGCGTGGACCCCGCCGGGAGGCTGGCTCTTGCGGGCGGATGCGCCCCCTGAGAGAGCGCCGGACATCACGGCCCTGCTCGCCGCCCAAGGTGTCTACGTTGCCGAGCTGCGGCACCGCGAGCTGAGCCTGGAGCAATACTTCCTGCAGCTGACTACGCCAGAGCAAGGAGCATAGACGATGGCAAGCGGAAATATCACCGGCCTCACTGCGGCGCCCGTGGAAGCGGGCAAGGCGCCGTCAAGCCTTACGCAGACCTGGTGGCTGGTCCGTGTGAATCTCTTTTTAGCCCGGCGACGCGTGATGAGCAAGGTGCTGGGCGCCTTGCTGGTCTTCTTCTATGTGCTTATCGCGGGCTTCGTCACCCTGGCCTATTTCTCGGTCAAGGCGTCGCCGACCACGTGCCCGCCGCAGGCTACGGGCTGCCCGCCGCCTGATCAGCTCGCCGCGCTCAGGCAGGAGCAGCTCATTGCCATCAGCAATGCGGTCACCTTTCCGCACGCCTTTACCGTGACCGGCGCGTACACGCAGTTCATGGGGGTGCTGATCATCTGCATCATGGTTGGCGCCCTGGTCGGTGGTGAGTATGGCTTTGGCACACACCGGCTCTCGCTCCCGCGCGGGCTCAGCCGCCTGCAGGTGCTCGGCGGTCAGGTGCTCGCGAGCGCCATCATGGCGTTGCTCATCACTGTGGGCCTCTTCCTGCTGGGCACGCTCCTGGGGCTCACCCTTGGGCCGGCACTGGGCGGCAACGTGCAGGGTCTCACGCTGGAGGGCGTGCGCGAGCTCGTCGTCTATTGCCTCGCCATCGCGCTCTATCTCTTCGGTTATGCGATGTTCGCGGTCCTCTTCGCCACCCTGGGGCGCTCCGCCGCCGCGGGCATCGCGGGCGCGATCGGCCTGCTCTTCCTGGAATTCGTGGTGGTGAATATCGTCTTTCCCATTTTGGCGCAGGTCCTCAGTGGAGATACCGCCGCGAGGGTGGCGCATATTCCCGACTGGTTCCCAGGGCCAAACTTTGGCGCACTGGTGACCCACGCGGGTGAGGCGCCCGTCGCCTTTTCGCGGGGCGGCCAGGCGGGACTCGATCTGACCCACGCTGCCCTGATGACAGCGCTCTACATTGCCGCCTGCCTGGTGGGGAGCTACGCCCTCTTCCGCTCTCGCGATGTGACCGACTAGCGCCGCTCAGCCTGCCACACGTGCGACGGCGTCGGCGAGCACGCGCACGCCGAAGGCCACGTTAGCTAGCGAGATGCGCTCGTCGTGCGCATGGGCCAGCTGCGAGGCGGGAGGTACGCCCGTCTCTGGCTGGTGGGGAATGAACCCGTACGGCTTGACTCCGCGCGGCGCGAGGAACCGGGAGTCGCTGACGGCCGGGAAGAGGTAGGGGACCACGATCGCGCCTGGATCATGCCGCTCGATGGCGTGGGTCAGCGCAGTGATCAGCGGGTTGGTGGTCTCCATCTCATAGCCCAGCGATGAGAGCGCGACCTGAATCTCGACCTGCGGGTCACGCACCCGCCTACGTAGCTCGGCGGTCAGACTCTCAGCGGTCTGCCCTGGGATGAGCCTGGCATCCATCTCGGCGATGGCTTCGCCTGGGATGACGTTGAGTGCTCGGCCCGCGCGCAGGATGGTCGGAGTGACCGTGTTGCGGATCGTGGCACGCAGGGCGAGGCGGGTCGCGGCATCGGGCAGTGTGCGCAGCACCGTCTCGGAGAGGACAGGATTCAGCAGCTGGAGGAATGCTTGGCGGCGCGGCGCTGGCTGGCGGGCGGCGACGGCTCGCACGAAGGCGCGGGTGGAGGCCGTCACGTGCATGGGCAGCGGCTCGCGTCCGATCTGCCAGACGGCGCGACCTAGGCGCACGACGGCATTCTCAAAATGCGGGATAGAGGCGTGCCCTGGCATGCCCGTGGCGCGCAGGGTGACCATGGCCGAGCCCTTTTGTCCCGCCTCGCAAAGGTAGAACCGCGTGCCCGCCAGGTCAACCCCGAAGCCGCCACCCTCGTTGAGGGCGTATTCCGCGTCAACCATCTCGGGATGCTGCGCGACGACCTGTTGCATGCCAAAGACGCCGGATCGCTCCTCATCGGCCACCGCGAGGAAGAGCAGATCGCGGCTGAGGCATTCTTCCCCGTTGCGGGCCGCACGCGCATGGTGGAGGAAGATTGCCAGCTCGAAGGCGGCCATCTGCTTCATATCCACCGCACCGCGCCCATAGACGAAGCCGTCGCGCAGCTCACCGCCGAAAGGATCGGCGGTCCATTGGTCACGCTCGACGGGGACGACATCAGTATGCGAGACCAGCAGCAAAGGACGTTGGGCGCCTGTGCCTGGCAGGCGCGCCCACACACTGGCACGCCCCGGCGCAGGCTCGAAGATGATCGGCTCGATACCCTCGGCGGTCATCTGCTCGCGGATATACGTGGCCGCAAGCGCTTCGTTGCCTGGCGGATTCGTCGTGTCACAGCGCAGCAGGGCTTGCAGGTGGCGCAACGCCTCGGCGGCGAGCGGCTCGAGCTGGGTGGGCGCGGTGATGGTCATCGTCGGGCTCCTGTGGTGGTGTGGGGTGACAGGCTAGCGCCTCACGCTTTCGCAGGAGCAGCGCGCGAGGGGTATGCCTCCCGCGCGAAGAAGGAGCGCAGGCTCCGGTCATGGCTCACGGTGCCCGCCAGCCAGGCCCTATCTCGCGACTTCGTCCTCACAGGGGGTGAGCCAGTGATTCCCAAACTCGCGCATGTCCTCGATCAGGGTGGCGAGGGCGCGACCCTTCACGGTGAGGGAATATTCCACTCGCGGAGGCACCTCGGCGTGGGTCCGCCGCACCAGGATGCCTTCGTCTTCCAGGGCATCGAGCCGCTCAGACAGCGTCTTGGGGCTAATGCCGTCGAGGGAGCGCTCTAGCTCGCTGAAGCGGTGAGTGCCTTTCACGAGGTCGCGGATGATGAGCAAGGTCCACTTGCCGCACACGATATCAGCGGTGCGAGCGACCGGACATTCCGTGTGTCCATCTTTACTGGGCTTGGTGGCGGCATGCTGTCCCATGGGCTACCTGTCCTTATTGCCGTTCGTCAGCGTCGCGAACGCGCAGTGGGCATCCCGACTATGACAACCCGCGCTCCGGCTCGCGGGATGGGGCGCCGCATCCGTTACCGCTTCATACCCCATGAGAGATGGTATATCACGCGCGCGGACAGAAGTAAAGCCTCGCGTTGACCATCGGCGCGCGTTGTGATAAACTTCGTCGGCATGTCTGCCAAAGGGCAGGCCGAGACGGGGTGAGCATCGCTCATCCCGCACTTGGTCGTGTGCGCGAGACGCGAGGAGCCGATACCGTGCTGCGCTTCTACCTCGCCGTGGCGCTGGCGGCCTATCGCCGGCAGCTGATCTATCGCTGGGCCAACATCTCAGGCCTGGCCACGAATACGTTCTTTGGCATCGTCGTCAGCTCGATCTACATCGCGCTCTATCAGGCTCAGCCGCATGCCGGCGGCTATGACATCCACCAGACACTGACCTACATCTGGCTGGTGCAATCGAGCCACATGCTGATCCTCCCCTTCGGCTGGTTCGACCTCATGCTCTCGATTCGCAGCGGCGACGTCGTGGCCGACCTCTCGAAGCCTTTCGACTTCTTCTGGTATTGGTTCGCGCGCGAGTCTGGGCGCAACTTCTATTTCGCCCTTTTTCGCGCCATCCCAACCTACCTCATGGGCGCGCTCCTCTACCATCTCGGCGTGCCCTCCATTGGCTACCTCGCGCTCTTCGCCGCCGCCTTGCTCCTGGCGGCGATACTTGGCATCGCCTATCGCTACCTCTACAATGTCGTGGCCTTCTGGGTCATCGAGGGCCGTGCCTGGGGCGGCATCGCGCAGGTGGTGGCTATGTTCGCGGGCGGCAGTTATGTGCCCGTCATGCTCTTTCCGCCCGTGCTGCGCTCGGTGGTGCAGTGGACCCCGTTTGCCGCCCTCTATAACGTGACCGGGCAGGCCTTCAGCGGGCACCTGGTGGGCTATACGCCGCTCAGCGCGCTGGGTATGCAGGCTGGCTGGGCCCTCGTCTTCATCTTTGGCGCGCGGCTGATCACTCGCGCAGCGACCCGCCGGGTCATCACCCAGGGAGGCTAGGCATGATGCGCTCACCGCTCCTCACTGATTTGCGCCTCTACTGGCGGCTGGCCAGCATGCAGATTCGCTCGCAGCTGCAATATCGCGTCTCCACCGGGGTCGAGATTGGCACCTATTTTCTCGTCACCGCGCTTGAATTCACCCAGGTATTCCTCCTCTTCGCCACCTTTTCCACGCTGGGAGGGTGGAATAAAGGCGAGGTGGCGCTGCTCTATGCGGTCACCTCTATCTGCTTCGGGCTGGCGGAGCTCTTTGGCGCGGGCTTCGATGCCTTCGCCGATCTCGTGCGGCAGGGAAACTTCGATCGCGTGCTGGTGCGCCCGGCGAGCCCGCTGGTGCAAGTCGCGTCGAGCGATTTCCGCGTACGCCGCCTCGGCCGCATCTCGCAGGGTGCGCTCTCATTCGCGGTCGCGTGGTGGCTGCTGCACGGCATCGAGTGGACCCCGGCGAAGGCGCTGGCGCTCGCGACTGGCTTCGCCAGTGGCGGCCTCATCTTCGTCGCGATTTTCATGCTCGAGGCAACGATCTGCTTCTGGAGCATCGAGTCCACCGAGCTGACGAATATCCTGACGTATGGCGGCCGGGAGATGCTGAGCTGGCCACTCACCATCTACAATGAGCTGATGCAGCGTGTCTTCCTCTTCTGCATCCCGCTCGCGTTCGGCGCGTTCGTTCCCGTGTGCTTCATCCTGGGGAAGCCGCTCCCGTTTAGCCTGCCTGGGTGGGTCGTATTTCTTGGCCCACTGCTGGCGCTGGTGGGGGCGGCACTGAGCCT
>DASWAC010000334.1:0-1817 GCA_036391335.1 Ktedonobacterales bacterium | reverse complement strand
CAGATGCGCTCCGTCACGCCCGCCAGGAAGGCCAGCACCGTCATCGAATCGAGGAAGGGGCGGTCCGGCGGGACGATGAACTGGCCGGACGCGCTGTAGGGATATGGCGTCTCGATGCGCCACGGCGTGACCACCCGATCGGCTGACCACACCGCGGCGTATCCCTGCGCCTCGGCGGTGCGCGCGGCCTCCATCAGCGTGTCGGGGCCAGTGGCACGGCCTGATATCGGGAGGAAGACTCCAATCTCCATGCGCTCATCCCTCGCTTTTCAGATAGCGGCTGAGCCAGCGAACGATCCGGCTCTCCATGTCCTCGATATGAGCCTTCTCCTGCGGGCCATGCCCCTCACGTGGATAGATCACCAGCTCGACGGGAACACCGCGCTCGGTGAGCGCCCGCGCAAACGCATACGCCTGATTTACCGGCACACAGGCATCTTGCTCGCCATGCAAGATGAGCGTTGGCGTCTGGATGCGCGTGGCATAGCTGAGCGCCGACTTCTCGCGATAGGTCGCGGGATCCTCGGTGGGCGTCGCCTTGAGGAAGCGCATATCCCAGTCGGGGATATTGGTCTGCGCGTGGAAGCTGAGATAATCACAGATGCCAGCGCCCATCACGGCCGCTTTGAACCGCGTCACCTGGCTCACTGCCCAGGCCGCCATGAAGCCACCATAGCTCCAGCCGGCGATGCCCACGCGCTCAGGGTCCGCCAGGCCCAGACGCACCGCTTCATCCACTCCGGCCAGCAGATCCTCCAGGTCCTTTCCGCCCATATCGCCCAGCACAGCATCCGCGAAGGCGACGCCGCGCCCCATGCTGCCGCGCGAGTTCACCCGCAAGACGCCAAAGCCCGCGCCACAGAGCAGCTGGGTGAGGAAGCCGCCGCTCCAGTTATTCACCCAGGCGGAGGAGGGACCACCATGCACGTTGAGCACGAGCGGTGGCGTGCCTGAGGCTGGCGGCTTGACCGGTGGATTGTAGAGCGCCTCGACGTCCCAGCCATCTGCGCCGGTGAAGTGAAGCACTCGCGTGGGTGAGACCGCTGTGGATTCTTCCAGCGCGGCGTTGAGATGGGTGAGCCGGCGCCACGAGATGCCATCGGCTCTCAGCGTGCCCAGATACAGCTCCAGGGAGTGCTCGCCCGCGATGGTCCGGGTCACGGCGATGGCGTCCATCGTGGCGGAGGCAGAGACCTTCGGCCACGCGGGCTCGCCGATGACGAGGTCACGCGCGAGCGCGGTCGCGGTCCCTGTGGCTTCATCCAGCCAGCCGACCTGGTGCCCCACACCATCCCATGCGGCATAGAGCAGGCGCTTGCCATCTGCCTGCCAGCGCACCAGGCTGGGACTGCACATGATGCCTTCAGTGAGGTTCCTTGGCTCACCGCCTTGCGCCGCCAGGGTAAAGACGTCGCCGCCGACCAGCCCGCGATCGCTCCACTCGCCTGAGACATAAGCAATGCGGCTGCCGTCAGGCGACCAGGTGAGCGCAGCGGCCTGCCGGTCGAGGCGCGTCCGCTGCGTGATGGCGCCGCCGGTGGCGCTGACCATGCCGATCTGCCCGCGATAATAGTCGGTCTCATCTGGCCCTGCGCTGAAGAAGACGGCCAGCTGATCGCTCTTTGGCGACCATGCGAATTCCCACACCGTCACATTACTCGGTGTCACTGGCTCGGGGCTGTCGCTGCCGGGACGCACCGTCCACAAGCGACGGTGGCGCCCTGGGGCCGGCATGATGGGGTCGCCAGACAGCTCGGGGCCCTCCAGTGAGAGGAAGGCCAGCCGCTTCCCATCCGGCGCCCAGGCGACGAGCAGCG
>DASWAC010000333.1:0-5360 GCA_036391335.1 Ktedonobacterales bacterium | reverse complement strand
ACCACAGCCCTCACCCACGGAGCCCTATAACCGGCCCACCCCGACGCCCAGCGTCACTGCGGGGCCTTCGCCGACACCCGTCACTACCTGCCACGGGGATTCCAGCGGCGTGTCGTGGAGCTTCTCGGCATGCCCGCCGGTGCATGGGCAGCCGATCACGCTGGCCGTGAAGTGGTCATCCCCCATTGCGGGGAACCGGCCCGTCTCGGTGAAGATTGACTTTGGCTCGTGCGGGACCTGCACCGTCACGCCAACCTCGCCCGCGAATCTGGATGGCTCAGGCGCCGCGACCTTCACGATGACAGTGCCCAAGGGCGCCGCTAATTCGAGCGTGCCAGTCAGCGGCACCATCGCCATCGGTGGCTTATTCGGGCCGACGGCGCAGATCTATGCGATGCCGGTGCAATAGGCGCTGGGTCGCCCTCATCACCCCTCGATCGGCAGCCGCACCGTAAACGTGCTTCCCTGGCCAGGGATGCTCTCCACCCAGACCGCGCCGCCGTGTGATTCCGCGATGAGACGGACGATCGCCAGTCCGAGCCCCTGGCCACGCGAGCGCCCGCTGCCACCGGGTCGCGGCACCTGATAGTAGCGGTCGAAGATGCGCGCCTGGTGCTCGTCGGCGATGCCCATGCCGGTGTCAGCCACCGAGATGTAGACGGACGAGTCCTGGGCGCCCACCGTGACGGTCACCTGGCCCCCCAGCGGAGTGAATTTCAGCGCGTTGCTGATCAGATTGCGTAAGACCTGCCGCATGCGCTGTTGATCGGCCAGCACCGGCGGCACGTGTGGCTGCACCCGCGCGCGCAACGTGACCACGGCGTCCTCCGCGATCACCTGCTGCTCGTCCACGGCCTGCAGGGCCAGTGCGCCGATATCGAGCGGCTTCCGGTCGAGGCTAAACTTCCCGTTATCGTTGCGCATCAGCTCTTTGATGTCATCCACCGGCGCGGTGAGGGTCTCGCCGATGGCCTGGGCATGCCGCAGGTAGTCCAGCTGGGCCGCGGTCAGCGAACCGCCATGGCCGTCGAGAGTGCGGCTGAGATAGCCGCTGAGCGCGCCTAGCGGTCCCGCCATCTCATGCGCGATCATATCCAGCAGTTGTGCCCGCAGGTGCTCGTTCTCGCGCTTGGCGGTTACATCGCGGCCCAGCAGCAGCGCGCGCCGCCCTTCGGGCCCCTCGATCGGCGTGATCGCAAAGTCGAGATAGTGCACGGCGCGGTCGTTGTCATAGGTGGGCCGCTCGATCACGCACTCGATGCCGCTAAATTGCAGGCCGTCACGCAGGCACACCGTGAGCGCGCCCTCCGGCCCGAAAAGCTGCCGCCCCGCCATGCTCAGCACCTGCTCACAGGGCTGCGCGATCAGGCTCTCACGCGAGGCGCCCACCAGCGAGGCAAACGCGTGGTTCACCTCGATCAGTCGCTGCCGGCCGTCCGTCACGGCGATGGCGTCCGACGCGGCAGCATACATCGCCTCCAGCCGCTCGCGTCCGGCGAGCGCCTCTTGATAGAGCTCCACGTTTTCCAGCATCGCCGCGACGACAGAGCCCAGCCGTGTCAGGGTGGCGAGATCGGTAGTGCTAAAGGGCCTCTGGCGGGCCAGCATGACGACACCCACCAGCACGTCCTTCGAGATCAGCGGGGTGCACAGCAGGTTCAGCATCTCACCCGCCAGGAATATCTCGGTCACCGCACCCATCTGGCTCTCGCCCGGCGAGAACATCAGCGGCCTGCCCGAGCGCGCCACCTTCACCGCGATCGAGTGGTCATCGGTCATCGAGACCACGGCTCCTGCCACCTGGCCCACCGAAGGCCCCAGGCTGGTCATCATGCGCAGCGACTCGAAGTGCGGGTCATAGATATAGATGATGGCGCGGTCGCAGGCAATCAGCGCGCGCAGGTTCGTGGCAATCTGCTCCACCAGCGCGGTGGGATCCAGGGTGCTGGTGAGGGCCCGTGCCGCTTCGAGCAGCGTATTCAGCTCGTGGGTCTGACGGCTCGCCTCCACATTGCGCTGATGCTGCGCGATCAAGAGCGCCGTCTGCTGGCTGGCCAGCCGCATGGCTTCGGTGATCTCCGCTTGGGAAAAGGGAAAGAGGAGCAGCAGCGTGCCGAGCAGGCGCTCTTCGTGGAGCAGTGGGACGCACCATGCCGAGACGAATCCCTGCGCCGCCAGCTCACGCGTGCGCGGGTCGCGTCCGGTGTGCGGCACCAGCGCTGGCTCGACCCGGGCCAGCACCCAGCCTTCCAGCCCGTCGCCCTGGCGGACACGCGCCGAGAGCACCGACTCGGCCAGCGAAGTATGCATCGGCGTGCGGATCAGCTCGCCTGAGGCGTCGTCCAGCAGCGCGACAGACGCCAGCCGCGCGCCGGTGAGCGCCTGAGCGGTCTGCGAGAGCAGCGCGCTGGTCGCGATGGTAAATCCCGTGATATTGGGTGGCAGCGTGCCGTATGCGCGCATAGTGGTCTCTGATCGCGGCGTGTTATCCATCCTGCTGCCGTGCACCACCCATCGTGCCGGGATCCCTTCCCTGAGCGTCAGTGTATCACGAGATGGCGGCACGATCGTGCGTGGGTTTCACGCTGGCCAAGTGGCCGGTGTGGGCCGTCTGAATTGCCACCTCCGCCGGACCTTGGATATAATGGGGCTCGTCGTGTCAGCGCAAGACGCGCCACCCTCAGCGCCGAGAGAGGTCGTCAGCGCGGAGAATTCCCGCAAACGAGTGGAGAGGCCGCCATGCTCGGACGTGTGCTCAAGAATCGCTTCAAGCTCATTGATGAGCGCGGTCGCGGCAGCATGGCCACGGTCTACATTGGCCGCGATCTCGAGACGAACTGCATCTATGCCGTCAAGGTGCTCAGTCGTGAGGCCGCGGCGGATGAAGAGCTCTCGGAGCGCTTCGAGCGTGAGTTCGAGCTGCTCTCGCGGCTCTCTGGCCCGCACATCGTGCGCACAGTTGACTTTGGCGAGGATCGCGGCAACCTGTTCATCGTGATGGACTACGTGGATGGCCACAACCTCAAGCACAGCGTGCTCACTGGCGGCCCTTTCCCCATTGCCAGCGCGATCGACGCGATGCAGCAGGCCACAGCGGCCATCGCGAACGCCTCGATGAAGAGCATCGTCCACCGCGATATCAAGCCGCAGAACCTGCTGCGCGGCGTAGACGGCGTGGTGAAGCTGACCGATTTCGGCCTGGCCCGCAGTCACGAGTCACGCGATATCACGGTGACCGGCTATTTCGTGGGCACGCCATTCTACGTCGCGCCAGAGCAAGTCGAGAATAGCCGGCTGGCCGACACGCGCTCTGACCTCTATTCCCTTGGGTGCGTCTTTTTCGAGACACTCACCGGGCGTGTGCCCTTCGAGGGCGACCACGCCTGGGACGTCGTCATGCAGCACATGAAGGGGCCGATTCCCTCGGCGTGCGCGCTGCGCCGCGAGCTCTCCCCCACGTTCGACGAGTTCTTCCAGCGAGCGCTGGCCAAGAAGCCCGACGATCGCTTCCAGTCCCCACAAGAGTTCAGCGCGGCGCTCAACCAGCTTCCCCAGGCGGATATCGTTCCCCCGCGTGAGGGGGTCACCTCGCGCACGCTGGCCCCATCGCCAGACGCGACCCCGCAGATAGACGCCGTGGCCCAGATGGCCGTCGTGGCGGGGATCTCGGGGCAGGGGCTGATATGGGGACTGACCCAGGGAAGCACCGCCTTCTTGCTGACCGCGCCAGACCTCGTGATCGGGCGCAGCGACCCACAGCGCGGCCATGCGCCTGATATTGATCTGCTCCCACTCGACAACGGCCAGACGGTATCTCGTCGGCACGCGCGCATCCTCCAGAGGGATGGAAGGGTGTACATTGAGGACTTGAACGCGTACAATCGTACCTGCGTCAATGGAATAGAGCTAGTCCCCCATCAAGAGGCGGAGCTGCACCAGGGAGACCAGGTGCGACTGGGCAATATCGAGCTCCGCGTCGAAACGCGCCAGCGCGCGCTGCCATAGGGAGAGTGGAAAGTATGACTGCTGGAATTGTCTGGCTGCGTCTCGCGGCCCTCGCCATCACCGACCAGCCGGTGCTCATCGCGGCGGCCGGAATCGTCGTCGTGCTCGCTGTCGTGCTCGTCATCTTCATGGTATTGCGCAGCAATGGATCGAGTGGCCGCGCCTCGAATGGGCTGGGCTTCGACCCGCAGCAGGGCCAGATCGGTGAGGCGCGTGGGCCACAGAGCCAGCCATCGCGCTATGCACAGCCCAGTCAGCCGAACCAGTGGGGCAGTCCGCAGGCGTATGCGCAGCCGACCATCCCAGGCCAGCAGCCCTATGTGACCAATGGGAACGGGTGGGGCCAGCAAAGCGCCTGGCAGGGCGGGGCCCCGGTGGGCGCTGGTGCTCCCTGGCCGGGCGGCGGCGCTCCCTCTGGCGCGGGCTGGGGTGACCCCGCCGCGCAGATGCCACACACGAGCCGCCCGCTGGCCGAGGCCAACTGGGGCGCGCCGCAGCCTGCCCCTGCCCAGATGGGCGCCTGGGGCCAGCCGCCACAGCAGCCCTATAGCACCGGCCTGCCGATGGGCCAGCCGATGCCTGGCCAGGCCCAGATGGGTGGCTGGGGCCAGCCGCAGCCGCAGCAGCCCTATAACAGCGGCATGCCGATGATGCCCCCTGGTGGTGGCATGCAGCTCCCGCGCGTCGGAGTGCTCACTGTGCGCAAGGGGCCGGTGGTGGGTCAGGTCATGGAGCTCCGCTACGACCGCTTTGGCGTGGGTCGCGCGAAAGAGAATGATCTCGTGCTCGAAGATGGCGCGGTCTCACGCCACCACTCTGTCATCCTCCGCGACCCGCAGTCGGGAACCTATGTCGTGCGCGATGAGAATAGCGCCAATGGCACGTGGGTAAACGGGCAGAAGCTCACGTCGGACTATCCCCTCAAAGAGGGCGATGAGATTCAGATCGGGCAGATTCTGCTCAGCTTCACCATGCGCTAGACTCACCCGGCACGCTGGCGGAGCTTGGATAGAGGAGGTGTGGCGTGGCGCAGTTGGCGCCGATGCAGCCTGATGACTTGATAGGCGAGTCACTTGGCCACTACGAGATCCTCGATTTGGTGGGGGAGGGTGGCATGGCGCGGGTCTACCGGGCCAAGCAGACTCGCCTCGATCGCGTGGTCGCCGTCAAGGTGCTGCCGCCGCAGTTCGCCAGCGACCGCGACTTCGTGGAGCGCTTCCAGCAGGAGGCGCGCGCCATGGCGCAGCTGGCACACGCGAATATCGTCACGGTGCACGATGCCGGCTCCGATCGTGGCCGCCTCTATATCGTGATGGAATACCTCAACGGTGGCAACCTCAAGCAGCGCATGTTGG
>DASWAC010000332.1:0-7194 GCA_036391335.1 Ktedonobacterales bacterium | reverse complement strand
GCGGCGGGAGCGGATGGGGTGCTGCTGGAGATCCATCCGGAGCCGGAGGCGGCGCTCAAGGATGGGGCGCAGTCGTTGGGGCTGGCGGCCTATGCTGCCCTCATGCCTCAGGTGCGCGCCGTCGCCCTTGCCCTCGGCCGCCCCCTCGCTGGCTCATAGCTCGCACCAGCCGCTACTATCTCCCTAGCGCGCCCTCTTCAGGCGTCGCGCTAGGGAGGCGCTTGCGCGCAAACCGTCGTGGTGGTGACGCATAGCGGATGGCTGATGGGCGCTGCCCGGAGGGCAATCTGGCATGGCTGAGGTTCGCTTCGAGCATGTCTATAAGCGATATGGCGAGCACGAGTTCGTCATTTCAGATATGAGCCTGCACATTCACGATCACGAGTTCTTAGTGCTGGTCGGGCCCTCTGGCTGCGGCAAGAGCACCGCGCTGCGCATGATCGCCGGCCTCGAAGCTATCACTGCAGGTGACCTCTTCATCGGCGACCGGCGCGTCAACGACATTCCCCCGATGGATCGCGATATCGCGATGGTCTTTCAGAGCTATGCGCTCTATCCACATATGAGCGTGTACGACAACATGGCTTTCTCGCTCACGCTGCATCACATGCCTGGGCCTGAGATCGAGAGGCGAGTGCGGCAGGTTGCCGAGATGCTGGGTATCACCGACTACCTGCGGCGCAAGCCGAATGCTCTCTCGGGAGGACAAAAGCAGCGGGTCGCGCTTGGGCGGGCTATTGTGCGCGAGCCCCAGGTCTTCCTGATGGATGAGCCGCTCTCGAACCTGGACGCCAAGCTGCGTGTGCAAACGCGCGCCGATATTGCTCATCTGCACCAGCAAGTGCCCACCACGACCGTCTATGTGACCCATGATCAAGTCGAGGCAATGACCATGGGCGATCGCATCGCTGTGCTGAGCGCGGGCGTCATCCAGCAGCTGGGCACGCCGAGAGATCTCTACGAGAGCCCGGCCAATATCTTCGTAGCAGGCTTCATTGGCAGCCCGTCAATGGATCTCTTTCAGGCGCGACTGTGGCGTCGCGAGGATGGCAAGGCGGTGGTCGGGATCGGCGACGGTGCCAGCCAGCGCATCCTGGAGCTCGGGGAAGAGCTT
The DNA here is from genome assembly GCA_036391335.1 of Ktedonobacterales bacterium. Lineage (GTDB taxonomy): Bacteria > Chloroflexota > Ktedonobacteria > Ktedonobacterales > JADMIN01 > DASWAC01. Next base: position 6,080 of record DASWAC010000332.1, on the reverse strand, counting down.
GCGCACAGCGCCCAGGCGACGGCGGACGCGCGGCCGGTCATCGTAGGGATCAGGCCGGAGGATCTCGCGCTCACCACTGAGTCACAGACGAATACCCTGGCGGGCACTGCCGATGTCGTGGAGCACCTGGGCAACGAGCAGCTCGTCTATGTGCGCATCCCAGGGGCGGTGGTCTCAGACGCTGCCGAGACTCGTGGCTCGACGGCGCGCCTCGGCGCTGATAGCGAGATTCGCGTGGGGCAGCGTGTGGCCCTGGCCGTCAATACCGAGAAGCTCCACCTCTTCGACCCCGCGACCACCCAGCGCATCGGCTAATGGACCGCCGCGCCAGCGTGACTCAGTGGTGCCCACCGCCGCTATGCGCGTCCGGGGTCGGCGACGGCGACGCGACTGGGGTTTCCTGGTCACTGTTGGGATCGACAGATGAGCCGCTATCGCCCTGCTCGTCTGTCGTGTCATATTTGGTGCTGTAGGCGGCCATCCCATTGGGGTTCCCGATGCCGATGCTGTGCCCATCACCACGAATGCTGTCAGTGCTGGGTAGCTGCGCGATGGCTTCAAAGGGAGTCACTGAGATCATCGTGCCCGCTGGGTGACCATCGAGCAGGATGACCGCGCCGGGAAGGAAGCCGGAGCCATCCACGACGATGCGCAGGACCTTTAGCGATGTCCCGTGGCTGCTTGATGATTGGTGCACCGTGACAACACGCGCCTTGCTCACCTGTGGAATGGTGGCGCCCATCTGCCCCAGCACCGTCGTTGTGGTGGCGCGGGTCGGCCAAGAAAGGCGAGGGAGCGCTGCCCTGAGGTCTGCGGTTGCCTGGGTCTGGAATGAGGTCAGATCGGCGCTCAGCGCATCACGGTCGGCTCCCGCGGGCACCTGCGCGGCTGCCGACTGGGCAGCCTGTGTCTCGCTGGCGAGGGTGTTCAGGGCCTCGCGATAGGCGCCGTCGTTTCCCTGCACACCCGCCGTGTTGAGTGACATGAGCGCATCTCGCGCGTAGGAGAGATGGAGCCGAGCCTTCGAGACCGCATCGGGCGAGAGTTGGCTGCGCACGCCCTGCTCCAGTCGTCTGAGGCCATAGAGAGAGGATCCTGGCGCCGCGCCGGCTGCGAACGCGATGGTGGACCCGATGACGATGAGTAAGGTTGCCGCCAGCACCGCGGCAGCCGGAAGGCTCCGCAGCCGGCGCAAGGGAGTGGGTCGTGTCGTGTCGGGCAGCCTGGCCGGGTCGCTGGCCTGTAATCGCGCCGGCAGCGGCTGTGTTTCTGTCAGGTGCTGACGACCCGCCGCGAGCTGTTGAGTCCGCGCGACAACGCGTGCCTGGAGTGCCGCCGTGAACTCTGGAGAAGGCATGCCACCGCCGGAGCGCAGCCGATCAGCGACTTGGAGCAATGGCTCCAGCTCAGTGCTGTGCGGGGCGGTGGAACCACCCAGGCGGGATGTCAGCGCCTGCTCAAGCTCGGCTTGAGGATCCATGCTGACTCCCCCTTTCCTTCGCTGACGGGGCCTGCCGCTTGCGGAAGCCACCATTTACTGATGTCGCCTCGAGGATTCGGGCCAGTGAAGCCAGCGCGCGAAACTGCAGCGCTCGCACCGTCCCGTTATTCTTGCCCATCAACTTCGCCACGTCATCGCTGCTGTATCCCAGGATGCAGCGATAGAGGACGACGGTGCGCTGGTCGTCGGTGAGCTGGTTCAGCGCGGCCACGATCTCCTGCCAGTGCTCGCGCGCAGTCAACACCGCCAATGGGTCCCCTTCGTCGCCCTCAGCCGGACGATGATCCATTTGCGCTGGCTCATAGCTATCCGCCTGATGGGTGCGCGATGAACGATAGTACATCAAGACTTTATTCCGAGCGACGCCCAGAATCCACGCGGCAAACGAGAGCTCATCTTGGGCGCGCGCCTGGCTGATGTGCTCGACCATGGCGAGAAAGGTCTCCGCGGTGACGTCTTCCGCCTGATGCGGGTCGCTCACTCGCGCATGGATGAAGCGGTAGACGGTGGGTAGAAATCGCGAATAGAGAAGACTCATCGCTGTGGGCTCGAGGTCACGCGCTTGCGCCAGGATGCGCTCAAAAGGCTGGTTGGGTGGCCATGTCATTGATGGCTGTCCAGCAAGCGCGTGCGAGTCCCGATTGTCGCGTGGTCGGGCATGAGGATCCATGTGGCCGCTCAACCGGCTTCACCTATCCACTGATAGCATGTGTCATGAGCAGCCACTGGCGTCCTCTTCCCAGCCGTCGACAGAGAGTGCTTAGTCCTGATGCTCGACGCGGGTCGCGAGAATCGAGCCGTCAGTCTGCTTGGTGCCTTGCACGGTGACGTGTCCGCCTACATGCAGGTCAGCCAGGGAATGAATGCCACCCGAGAACTGAGTGCTGGCGTTCACCGTCACGTGAGTCACCGTGCCGTTCTCAGCAGTCACCGAGAGGGTGTGCTTGGCGACATCCAACGCCGAGATGCTTCCCGTCGCCGTGGCGCTCTGACCCTGACCTTCGCTACCATCGCCGCCGCCACTGCTGCCCTTGTCGCTGCTGTCCTTGCCCTGCAAGGTAACCTTCCAGGCGGTCAGCGAGCCGTCACTGGCCTTCGTCGCCTGAATCTCAACGCCATGGCCGATACCCTGGCAGAGGTCGCCACGGGTGCTGGCGTGCTCGCCGTTGACCTTCGTGTCTGCGTTGAGCCCGACAGTGAATGTGCCGGTGCCGGTGTGCTGCGTGCCGGGCGTTGACTCAGGCTTCTCGGTGGCTTCCGCGCCAGCCGTATGGGTCGCCTTGGGAGCTTCGGTGGCCTCCGCGCCGGCGGCGTGGGTAGCGTCAGGGGCCTCGGTGGCCTTCGCGCCGGTCGTATCACTATCGGTCGCGTCGTGCTCGGCGCTCTCGTCCGCGCTCTTCACCGTGAGCTTGGTAACATTCGCCGGGTTAGCGGCTTGGGTGCCTGTGGGGCAGGTGCCCACTGTCGCGAGCACACCCTCGATCGAGACGGTGTGCGCGTGAATGCCGTTTTGACCGTTCTCGTCGTCTTTAGTGGGAGTGCTGTGTGCGATCTCGATCGGCCCCAGATGGCCCGTGGTCGCAGCGACCGCCGCGGCGGTGCCACCGCCGCCAACGAGGACCACACCAAGCACCGCGAGGGCGACTTTACTTTGCGCGAGCACTGCAAGCTTTGCCAGCATCCGGAAGAACCTCCACTGTTAAAGGGTAAATGAAGACATCAATCAGTGTGAGACTAGTCAACCGCATACACACCGTGCCTTCACAATCACCAAGGAAGTTGCGGCTGCGTGACGGACGTTATGGGATAAGACAAGTGGTTTAGAGAACCCGTGTGTCACATTAGATGACCCTGCCAGTGTACGCGCGGTGCCCCAGGCGCGCACGCGGCATAGTGTGAAAGTCGTGGCAAGCGCCTGTGAGGGGTGAGGTCGCGCGTCCGCGGCGGAGATCATGCGCCCCGCGGCAGGAAGCCACAGGGCGCGAGGGAAGCATGGCTTGGCGCTCACAGGGGCGTGGCGGTCAGCGGTTAGGCCGACACAGGCCCGGAATAGAGGACTTCGAAGAGGATGTTATCGGGCGAAGTGAACATCACCTGATAATAGGTCTCGCCCTCGCCGCAAAATTCTGGCCGATGCCGTGGTGTCTCGAAGAGGTGCTCGACACCGCGCTCTTTGAGATATGCCGCGACGATATCCACGTCCGCCAAGGACTCCACGTTGATGCCGAGATGGTTCATACCGGGGCCGTCGTAGTCATTGGCGATATCTTTGACCTCACAGCCAAACCACAGGCTTCCACCGCCTTCGTTGCCGACGCCCACCATGGCGGGATCATCATAGAGAAGATCCCAGCCCATGAAGCCGAGGAGCTCCTTATAGAAGGTGAGGTTCTCAGGCTTGACGCCGAACAGGATGTGGCCGAGCTTGCTTTTCACGCGATGATCCCTTTTGAGCGGTAGGATGAGCTTGCCTGGCGACGACGTGGCGACCGATTCACATGGCTCCCTTGCTCGTCGCAGGGAGATAGTAGAACATTTATTCGTCAAAAGTCAATGGCGCGATGACTGTCTGGTGAGCGCCTGCCGTGCCCGATGGTACAATCTCTGGTGCGGCGCAGCAGGCTCGCGAGATGCGAAGTGGGGCATATGGCAGACAGCGACGAAGAGCGGCAGCCCGTGGCCGGGGAGCCAGAGGGAGAATCCGCGCCGGCGGGTGGGATGCCTGCCGAGCCTGAGACCCACGCTCACGCCGATGGTCAGGATGAGGCGTCAGGATTCGAGGAGCCACCACTCGCCCGCGTACGCTATGGCCTGGCGAAAGAGCTGCGGCTCTATCCCGACATGTTGGTCAATGAATACCTCGAAGAGCACGAAGAGACCCGCTTCGCGCTCGACAGCATCCAGCGGATCATCCTCACGCCGGGCGAATACAATCCCTCGAAGCTGGTGCTGCTGGTGGACCTCGACGATGGCACACGGGTCATCGTGGCCGAGGGCATGACCAACGCGCGCGACTTCCGCGCCATGCTGGCTCACCTGCGCGAGCTGCGGCCACAGATCGAGCTGGATCCTCCGGATTTGGAGGAGCAGCTCACCCAGGCCATCTCGAATCGGCGGGGCTGCCAGCTGGGCTGCTATGGGCTCATCGCCAGCGTGATCCTGGTCATCATCGTGGTCTATGCCATCGTGGCCGCCATCAGCCCACACCCGCACTAGCGCCGGCTAGACATCCACGATCATCGGCAAGATCATCGGGCGGCGGCGCGTCTTGCTATAGAGATATTCCGCCAGGGTGTCGCGGACCCGGTTCTTGATGTAGTTCCAGTCAGAGCGACCCTGACCCTGCGTGAGGCGATTTACCGTCTGCGCCACCAGGGTGCGTGCCGCCTCGATCAGAGACTCGGACTCACGCTCATAGACGAAGCCACGGCTGATCATGTCCGGCTGATCGAGCATCTGCCCGGTCTCGCTATCCATTGTCAGCACGACGACCAGCACGCCCTCATTCGAGAGCACACGCCGGTCGCGCAGCACCGCCTGACCCACGTCGCCCACGCCGAGGCCATCCACATAGACATTGCCGCAGGGAACCGTCGAGACCACGCTGATGCCACCATCCATGCTGGCCTCGATCACGTCACCATCGCGCGCGACGACGGAGTTCTCGCGGGGCACGCCCATCTCTTCCGCCAGCTTGGCGTGATGGGCCAGCATGCGGTACTCGCCGTGCACCGGCAGCACATAGCGCGGGCGCACCAGCGCCAGCATCAGCTTGAGCTCCTCGCGACTGCCGTGGCCGGAGACGTGCACCTTGGCAATCGCGGAATAGAGCACGTTAGCGCCCTGGCGCATGAGGTTGTCGATGTTGCGCGAGACGGCCATCTCGTTGCCCACGATGGGTGTCGAGCTGAGGATGACGGTGTCACGCGACTTGATCTGCACGAAGCGATGATCGGCATTCGCGATGCGCGTGAGGGCCGAGTTCGGCTCACCCTGGCTGCCGGTGCAGATGAGCACCAGCTTGTCCGGCGCGACATTGTTGATATGCTCGACCGGGATGATGAGCCCGTCGGGGACCTTGAGGTAGCCCAACTCGATCGCCATCTGCGCATTATTCACCATCGAGCGGCCCACCAGTGCGACCTGCCGGCCATGACGTGCGGCGGAGTTAGCCACCTGTTGCACCCGTGAGATGAGCGACGCGAAGGTCGCCACAATGACCCGGCCCGGCGCGTGGGCGATGATGTCGTCAAAGGTCTCGCCCAGCTGTCGCTCGGACGGCGTGTGCCCCTGAGACTCGACGCGTGTGGAGTCGCCGCAGAGCACCAGCACGCCCTCGTCGCCCAGCCGCGCGAACGCGCCCAGCTCCGTGCGCCGCTCGTCCACCGGCGTGTAATCGAATTTGTAGTCGCCGGTGTGGACGATGACACCCGCGGGGGTGGTCACAGCGAGCGCCATCGCATCGGGGATGCTGTGGTTGACGCGCAGGAAGCGCACCTGGAACGGCCCCACGTCCACGGTGTCCTCGGGCTGGACGCTGTGCAACTGCGCCAGCTCGTGCTGGCGGTGCTCGCGCAGC
>DASWAC010000331.1:0-1852 GCA_036391335.1 Ktedonobacterales bacterium | reverse complement strand
CTGCCCATCGCGCCGCTGAAGCGCTATCTCTATCACCTGAAGCCGTCAAGCGCCGTCATGAGCGCTGAATCCTGGCGCGCGCTGCCGATGACCATCTATGGCATGGGACGTGGCAAAGGACTCTTCTCGCGCCCTGACGGCCCGCTGCTGGTCGTCGGCATCTCGCACGAGACCCCACCCGACCACGACTTTTGCGATGACGATCAGGACCGCATCGAGCGGGGATTCGGGCACGAGCATGGGCTCGACAACATGGGCTATGCCTTGCTCGCTCAGCTAGAGCCGTTCGCGCCGGCGTTAGCGGATGTCTGCGGCCTGGCAGGCACCTCGTGCGGCTATTACGCGATGACCCCCGACGCGACCCCCCTCATTGGCTTCGACGCCCAGCAGGAAAACTTGCTGCATGCGGCAGGGTTTTCCGGCCATGGCCTGATGCATGCGCCCATCACCGCTGTGCTGGTCGAGGCACTGCTGGCCGGTGACGCCCAGAGCGGCCTGGCGCGCCTGCCCGAGCCCTTCGCCGAGCACAGCATTGCGCTCAGCACATTTGATCCCCGGCGTGACTTTAGCGCCCACACAGAGCCTATGGTGCTATGAAGCGCGTAGGACATGGTGTATGCTGCTACGAATCGCACGATGCGGGCATGGGCATGCTGCTGGGCGGGGAATCTCAGGATGGATAGTGTTTGGAAGCGTCGGAGCCTGGTTGGGCTCCTGGTGGTTGGCGTGCTGGTCGCGGCGTTACTCCCCATGTCGCACCAGATTGGCTATGACTTCAAGGCCTACGTCGTCGCGGCGCGTGATCTCGTGGCGGGGGAGAATCCATATCACCGGCTGCTGGTGAGCTCGCCAGACGTCTACCAGGGTGGCCTGCTGCGGTCCACCGGCTATGTCTATCCCCCGCTGCTGGCCGAGCTGCTTGCCATTCCCGTGCGGCTGGGCGCCTCGACGCAGGTCATTTGGCTCGGATGGATGCTCCTCAATCTCGCGGCGATTCTCTGGCTGGGCGCGACGCTCAACCAGGCATTGCGTGGCTCGCGAGACCTCGTTGGCACGCTGGCCTTTGCCATCGCCGTGAGCATCCCCGCCATCGTCATCTATGACCTCTCGCTGGGTCAGGCTGACGTGCTGATGGAGGCTCTGGCCGTTGGCGCGTGCGCACTGCGCCCACGACACCCGTGGATGGCAGCGCTGGCGATTGGCGTGGCCATCGCGGTGAAGCCCACGCTGGGGCTGATCTTGCCGCTGTGGATATGGCAGGGCGATTGGCGCTCGGCGCTGCGTGGCGCGCTGGTGAGCGTGGGACTGCTCGTCGTGCCGTTCGCCATTGCTGGCGGGCAAGCCACGCGAGACTACATTGCGTTCTTCACCCAGTGGAGCGCCTTGCGTGGCGATGCCGCCTTCGTGAACCAATCGCTGCTGGCGGTGCTGCTGCGTGGGCTCAGCCCCAATGCGCTCACGCACCCGCTGCTGAATGCGCCATGGCTGGTGACGCCGCTCCGCTATGCGGTGATGCTCGGCGCACTGGTCATTTTCGCGCGCGCGGTCCCGTTCCGCTCGCCACGCCTGAGAGATCCCAGGCAGCTCATGGCCTCATCACTGCTGGCGCTGCCACTCATCGTGCTGCTCAGCCCATCGGCAGAAGACATCCACCACACGATGCTGATCGCGCCCATGGTGGGGCTGGGCTGGCTAGCCTGGGAGCGCGGGCTGCGCCACCTTGCCGCGAGCTGGGTGCTGTGGGGCATCTATGCGCTCTCGTCAATCCCCCGGATGCAAGAGCTCATCTACCCAGGGAAGCTCTTCCCCCTCCCTGGCCAGCACGATCCGCACCTGATGACCATCGTCATCT
>DASWAC010000330.1:0-4797 GCA_036391335.1 Ktedonobacterales bacterium | reverse complement strand
GTCGCGCATGCTGGTGGCCTCAGGCTGTGCCGTACCATTGCAGGCAGTCACCGCCACGTATCGCTGTGACACCGGCCTGGCCCAGGCTCATCGTCAGCGCATCATTCTCCCTGGGCTCGATCACATTTCCATCGTCACCGCAGGCGCTACGCATGCGGCGGTGATGGCGTGGCTGGGAGCGTATGTTGATGCGCACATCGGCACGGTGGCGGCCAACGCTGACGTCCGTCTGCATTGGATGCTGCTCGGATTTTTGGCTGCGGCGCTGGCGCTCTTTCCACTCATTGCCATTGGCTCACGTCTCCTGAGTAGACGCGCGGCATGGAGAGATCCCCGGCCAGTCAGCGCATCTCCAGTCAGCGTATCTATCTCATCGCCCCCACCAGTCTGGCTCGATCTCGCGGTGCTCTCGGGCGCGCTCATAGGCGGGCTCCTCGTGCTCCGCATGCTGCTACCGCAGAGCTTCTGGGCGCCGACGCCGCTGCATTTCCTCGCCCAGCAGGTCTCCGCCGACACGGCGACCTATCTCGCGATCGTGGGGACATTGATGCTCACGGGTCAGGCGCTAATCCCTCCCTTGCGCGCTCGCCTGCTGGCCTCAGTGCGTGCCAGCGCCCTCTGGCAGATTCCCTTGGCGGCCGTCGGGGTCCTCTTCCTCTACACGACGCTGGGTGGCCTCTCGTCATTCGCGTGGGAGAATCTGATGCTCTCGCCCGAGCGCCTGTGGCGGGCCGCGGTCTATGTGGCACTCATAGCGCCCTATTTCGTGTCTCTGCAGGCGATGCTCAGCGGCTATATGGCGCGGCGTGCCCGCGTGGCGGCACTGGCCCAGATGGTGCCGGCAGTGCTGCTCATCGTGGCCCTGGTGGCCGCGATCGTGATGAACTTTGGCCGGCTCAGCTACCTTGGTATCTTGCTGCCAATCGTGATCATCATTCTGCTGGCGCTCGTGGGTCTCGCCGCAGGCGTGCGGAGGTATCTCAGTGCCCCCACCTTGCTCATCGCAACCATACAGACCCTGCTGCTCGCGTGGATCCTTGCGGCCACGCTTCCCCTCGTCGGCTAAGCCACGCGACATGGAGGCCGCGGATGGTCGGGCACGGCCCCCATGTGATGTGCCGAGTGCCGGCCATCTTACGGGCGGACCTCGATCTGGTTATCCACCTCGGTGATCCCTGGCGCCCATCGCGCTGACGCCTCGGCTGCCCGCCGCTCGGCCCACGAGCGCACAGTGCCCCGCAGCGTCACCCTGTGCTGCACGATCTCCACCTTGATCTTGCTCGCATCGGTCTCCGCATTGCGCACCAGGGCGCGCTCGATGCGCAGCTTCACATCAGCCGCCACGGGAGCGGACTTCCGGACGCCGAGCTGGTTCGTCACGCCAGCGATGCCGGCCAGATGCCGAATGGCCCGTGCAGCGGCCTGGCGCTGGAACTCATTTTCCACCAGGCCGGCTAGCGTTACCCACCCGCGCGACACGGCCACCTGAATCTCCTGACTGGGAATGCTGGCATCCCAGACCAGTCGCTCCACCACGATGCGCGCCAGATCGGCGTCGGTGCGCTCGGCGGTGACCGGCAGCTTGACGAGCAGGTCGTTCGCCACTGCCCTGACCCCACGCACACGCAACGCGGCGCGCTCAGCCGCCCAGCGCTTCGCATACGAGTCTACCCAGCCGCTCAACGTCACGATGCCGTCCTGCACCGAGATACCGACCTCATTGGGATGCACTTGGGGATTCCAGGATAGCTCCTCAATCACATCCTCCTGGAGCTGCCTGTCCGTCCTGACCGGCGTCTGTAGCGTTGTCATGATCTTTGTCTCCTCTCGCCACGCGCCTCATCGCCCACGCGAGTGGGATACCGCGAGACGTGTCACCTGCGACGCCTACGTCATAGCGCGGCGCACTCACGGCGCCGTCTCGACGCGAGACCTGAGTCTCACAACTGGCTATCGAGTTAGGAACCCAATCAGGATGCGCTCTCTTTGGCGCGCACGATCAGCAGCGGGTGCTTGACACTGGCCAGCACGCGCTCTGTGGTGCTTCCCAGCGCCCAGCGCAAGATGCCAGACCGCCCGTGCGTCGCCATGGCCATGAGATCAAACGGGCCTGGCGGCTCTGCCCCTTCACCCGTCTCCATTACATGGATGAGCTTTGTCGCCGTGTCGTGATCAACTGCCACCTGCCATGTCACTGGGCGGCGCAGCACGTCCGCATGAGCGCTCTCGACTCGCGCGGCCACCGAGGCAAGATATTCACGCGTGAGCTTCAGCACCTGATCTGCTGCTGCCTGCTCCGCGGGGAGATCCCAGTCCACCACCTCCAGCAGATGGAGCGAGGCGTTGCCCGGACCCGCCAGCGCGGCCAGCACCTCTATCGCGGGCGCCAGCGCCTGCTCTGCCAGTGGCGAGCCGTCCAGAGTCACCAGCAGGCGGGAGGGGGCCTTCACCTCACGCTGCGGCTCATCCGTCACTCCGATCACCAGCACAGGCGTGGGCGCATGTCTGACCACGTGCTGCGTCACCGACCCAAGCGCCCAGCGACCAGGTCCGGTTTGCCCATGACTGGTGAGCACGATGAGATCCGCAGGGGCGTCGCTAGCCCACGTGATGATCGTTTGCGCTGGCGCGCCGATAAGAATAGTCGGCTCGGTGACGAGCCCAGCCAGGTCCGGGGAGGCGATAACCTGCTGCAGATAGGTTGAGGCTGATGCTTCCTCTTCATCATAGAGCGTGCTGACGCTTGGACCACCCAGGCCATACGGTCCAAGGGCGACCGGCGCCGTGACCACCTGCACCAGCAGCAGCGTGCCGTCATTGGCCCGAGCGAGCGGCGCGGCGACCTTCAGGGCCTCCTCCGCGCGCTTGGAACCGTCCAGCGGGACGAGTATCCTGCGAATCATGTCGTGACCTCCCATTGTGTGGCGAGCCATCCAGCTATGGTGAGCGATACGAGCGCCTTGAGACGGCGATGCTTGCCCGGTCTCTTTGCGAGTCTAGCCTGGCTGTCTCCCAGGCCGCTCACGGCGCATTCGGTATTATCTCACGCGGCGGTCACAGTGCCTCCATTGGCTGATGACCCCCGATCGCGCCACGAGAGCTACCCGTCTCCTGCGTGAATGGCTGTCAAAGCAGAGATTTCCGCGGTTGGACATCTCATGCTGGCTATGATACGGTTTTCTGGGGCAGCGTTGCCGCAGCAGACGAGCGCGCACAGCAATGCCGATTGGCAAGGAGGCGTTCTAGATGAACCGTGACGATCTTCGCTTGTTGCAGTCCTTCCACGAGTACCCGTCCGTGAGTATCCTCATGCCTACCCAGACCGGGTATGCGAATCGTGACATCGCGCGTATCCATCTCAAGGACCTCGTACGCGAGGTCGAGACCCGACTGGCAAAAGAGCTCACTGACCGGGAGGCCGCTCCCGTGCTGGGACGCCTGACGGCGCTGGTCGATGGGCTGGACCTCGACCACCTCGGAGAGGGTCTGGCCGTCTTCGCGAACGCTGACTATGCCAAAGCCTTCACCCTGCTCTTCACAGTAGCAGAGCAAGTGGCGATTGACCCAACGTTCGAGACACGCGTGCTGGTGCGGGCGCTGAATCAAAGCCAGCGCTATTGGGTGCTGGCGCTCAGCGAGAAGTCCACTCGCCTCTTTGAAGGGCTCGATGACCGGCTGCTGGAGGTGCGGCGGGCAGGCTTTCCGCTCGTTGATGAGGAGCCGGGCGGCGATGTCAAGGGGCCGGGCGCGGAGGGGCTCGACCGCGCGACACTCATGGACGAGTTCCATCGCCACTTCTTCCGTCAGGTAGATTCCGCATTCGCGCGCATCGCACAACACGACAAGCAGCCGCTCATCGTGGCCGGTGTGGTCAAATATCTCAGCCTCTTTCGGGACGTGACCCGGCATGCGAATTGGATCGCGAGCACCTTGGAGGGCAACTACGACCACGCGGGCGCACCCGAGCTGGCGAAAGAGACGCAGCCGCTGGTCAAAGGTATCTTCGAGGCCAAGCAGGCAGCCGCACTCCGCACCTTGGAGGCTGCTGTTGACGCAAACGCCTATGTGTCTGGGTCGGAGGAATGCTGGCGAATGGCGCGTGAAGGGCGCGGACGTCTATTACTCGTCGAAGATTCGTTCCAGTTCCCCGCTCGAGAGACCGCGGACGGCGGCATCGAGCTGGCGGCGGACGCTGCGGCGCCGGGGGTCATTGATGACGCAGTGGATGAGATCATCGAGCAGACACTCCAGATGCGCGGCGAGGTGACTTTCGTCCCCGACGGCGCCCTCAGACTCCATGGCGGCATTGCGCTCGTCCTGCGCTATTGAGGGGGGAGCCGCGAGACCCGTAGGCGTGGCGGCGGCGCCCATGAGCCTCGCTCAAGAGGTCATTCGCGCGCCGCCGCTCGGAAGGAACTGTTGCCCTATGACTTCGCCGGGACCGTCAGAAGCCACTGTAGCGCCTGAAGCTGCCGAGCGCTGGGAAGAACCGTACTTCGGACTCACTCAGCAGGAGGCGGAGCGGCGGCTCAACGAGGAGGGCTACAACGAGCTGCCGAGTGCACAGCGGCAGAGCATCTTCGCGCTGGCGCTGGGGCTGCTCAAGGAACCGATGCTGCTGCTGTTGGTAGCCGCCGCCACAATCTACCTCTTCCTGGGCGACATTCGCGAGGCATTGATCTTGCTCGCCTCTGTCGTGGTCGTCATTGGCATCAGCCTGTACCAAGAACAGCGGAGCGAGCGAGCGCTAGACGCACTGCGTGACCTTTCTAGCCCGCGCTCACTGGTCATCCGGGA
>DASWAC010000329.1:0-7204 GCA_036391335.1 Ktedonobacterales bacterium | reverse complement strand
GGCCCCGGCTGACCGGTCCCACCGGCATAGCGCGTGCCCTTCCAGGCCAGGCCGATCATGCGCACGCCACCGGCGATCCACTCGTGCAGCTCAGACGGCTTGCTGACCGGGTCGGCGCCTTCCATCAGCATCATGAAGCCGACTGGGCGCTGGTCAACAGTCGGCGCCAACTCCCAATCGTGGATCAGACTATCCAGACCGCCGGCGTCGGTGATGAGGCGCACCCCCACCGGCTGGCGGGCGAGATCGTGGTAATAGAGCAGCTGCTGCAATCCCTTTTCCGTGGGGACGGTAGGGTCAGGGTCGGGTAGGGTAAATATCGTGGAAAATACGAGCCCGACGCCACCAAGGCGGTGCTCCGGCAGCCCGACCATCGCAGCATCATCGGGACCAGTGTGCGGCAAACTGGGGTCTGGCTCCCTCGCAGCCTCAGCCTCGCGTATCTCAGCGACAGTGAGGCGCACGTCCCGCCCGTGCTGCAGGGCGTTCATGGCGATGTCCTCGTGGCCATCTACGATAAACACGTGGGCGCCGCTCCTTCTCACTGCACGCCGAATGGTCGCGTGCGACACCGCATTTTGCGACACGGCACGGGCCTGGGTCAAGTGTACACGACCGGCGCACACATGGGGAGCCCTGAGGCTCGCCCCTAACTCGGCATGTGGATCAGGCCCATATGCAGCTTCATCAGCAGGACACGCTGCACCGACTGGTTGAGCCGGTCTTGCGTGATAGTGCCGTCGGCCACTGCCCCCTGCAGGATGTGGACGGCGTCAGCGGTGGAGCTGTATGAATAGGTGCTGGCGATGAGGTCGTTTCCGGCCTGCACGGCACCGAGGATGGTCTGTCGAAAGCTATAGTCATAGCCGATGGATTGCATGTAGATGCCGTCGGTGATGATCACGCCATCGAAGCCGAGCTTCTGGCGCAACAGACCGGTCGTGATCTTATAGGAGATCGTTGTCGGCACCGTATCGATCGAGGGCATGATGAGGTGCGTTGTCATGATGGCCTGCACCTGTCCCGTCGCCAGCAGCGTGCGATAGGGCACCCAGTCGATGGCTTCGAGCTGATCCACACTCCGGTTCAGATAGATCTCGTGGTCCTCATGAGGATCCCCCGGCACGTCGCCCAGACCCGGAAAGTGCTTCAGGGTGCCCACCACATGACCATCGGCCTGCAATCCGTTGAGATAGGCACCTGCCAGGGAAGCGACCTTATCCGGGGTGGTGCCAAACATGCGCGAGCTCATGACCGACTGGCCATCCGGGATATTTTGCACATCCACGACGGGGGCGAGGTTGAAATTCATGCCCAGGTCATACATTTGCTGGGCATCCTCGTGGCCACGCTGATAGACGAAGTTGGGGTCGTTGCGCTGGCCCATCTCTTCGGCTGAGGGACGATAGCCGGGCTCGAAGGCCAGGCGATTGACCACCCCGCCTTCCTGGTCCGTGGCGATGAGCAGGGGAATGGCTGACATATCTTGCATCTGCTGATCGAGGGTGCGAATGCTATTGGCGTCGGTGATATTCCACTTGTAGATGATGACTCCGGCAGGATGGAACTCCTTGATCTCTTGCTCGATCGCCGGTGACATCTCGGCGCCGGTGAACTCGAACATGATCATCTGGCCGATCTTCTCATTAGTGCTCATCTTGCTGACGAGACCCCTGATATACGCGGCTTCGGCCTGTGCGCGACCAGAGGGCGCCGCCTCGCCGGGGTGCGGCGACGGACGCGGTGTCGGTGTAGCAGTCGCCGACGCGGTCGGCGTGACGCGATGTGAGGCGAAGAAGCCGATGCTCGCGGCATTGCGAAAGAGTGAGCTGGTAGTCAGCGTCACGATCACGATGAGTGCCAATGCGATGGCGAGCGCGGAGGCCACCCACGCGCGACGATGCGGGCCTCGGGTGATGCCGAGTGCGCCGCGACGCGCCACTCTGCCCAGCACGCGCAATCCTGCCAGCAGGCCGCGCCCCAGCTGGCGAGCGAGCCACCACAGCCCCTTCGCCAGCGCGACCAGAACCGTCGCGATCAGATGACCTATTGTCCTCATCACCAATGTCACCACCGCCCCTTATCCCTATCATTAATAGCCAAGAACTGAACCGTGCGATATTCCTACGAGATACAACGCATAACGAGGTCCATGCGGTACGATAAGTGCATGGGCGCGTCACAGCAAGAATCCAGCCTGACGGTAGCCGCAGCGAGAGGAACATCTACGCCATGTCACGCCAAGCAGGCGCCTCGCCACCAGGTAGCGCCCCATCGCAAGCGAAGCCAAAGCCAGACAAGCATACCACGAATGACTATGAAAAGCCCTCTGTGACGGTTGACGTAGTCATCTTGACGTTGCGCTCTCAGCGACTGGATGTCTTGCTGGTGAAGCGCAAGCACTGGCCAGATGAGGGCATGTGGGCCATCCCTGGTGGCTTCGTCGAGCCTGACGAGTCTCTCGAAGAGGGTGCGCGGCGCGAGCTCGAGGAAGAGACTGGCGTGCGCGATGTCTATCTCGAGCAGGTCTATACCTTCGGCGATCCCCATCGCGACCCGCGTGGCAGAGTCATCACCGTGGTCTATTATGCGCTCATCCCGCCAGACTCGGTGAAGGCCATCGCGGGCGATGACGCCGCCGCGGCGCAGTGGTTTCCCGCGTATGCCCTGCCATCACTCGCCTTCGATCATGAGAAGATTCTCAGCTATGTGTGGCAGCGGCTCAAGGGCAAGCTCGAATACACTCAGATCGGCTTCCAGCTCTTGCCGTCTGAGTTCACGCTCTCGGAGCTCCAGGTGGTCTATGAGGCCATCCTCAACAAGCGACTGGACAAGCGCAACTTCAGGCGCAAGGTGCTCTCGACGGGCATCCTGGAGCAAACGCTCGAGACTCGCAAGGTCGGGCAGCATCGCCCGGCCGCGCTCTTTCGATTCAATCCGCGCGCCGAGAAATGAGAGGAGGCGGCGCTCATGGCAAACGATGCGCTCATCGTTGTGGATGCGCAGGTGGATTTCTGCCCCGATGGCGCTCTGCCGGTCTCAGAGGGTGATCTGGTGATGCCGGTGCTCAACCGCTGCATGAGCGCCGCCGCCGCACATGGCGTGCCAATCTATGCCAGCCGCGACTGGCATCCAGAGCAGACCCTGCACTTCAAGGCGCAAGGTGGACCCTGGCCACCGCACTGTGTCGCGGGCACACCCGGCGCGGAGTTTCATCCAGCCCTCGCGCTGCCAGCCTCGGCGCAAGTCGTCTCGAAGGGCATGAGTGGCCGCGACGATGGCTATTCCGCGATGGAGGCAACCCTGCCGAGCGGGCAAACGCTGGCCGACGCACTGCGGGCCGGCGGCGTGACCCGCGTCTGGGTCGGCGGCCTGGCGACGGACTATTGTGTGCGCGCAACGGTGCTCGACGCCCGCAAGGCCGGCCTCGACACGCGAGTGCTCACCGATGCGATTCGCCCGGTGGAGCTCGTTCCCGGTGACGGGGAGCGCGCCCTGCGCGAGATGACCGACGCGGGCGCGACACTGACGACCGCGGACGAGATGGTGGCGCAGTCGGGAAGCTAAGCGCTGCTGTGTGAGACCCAGGCAGCATCCGATGCCTGCCTGTGCGCCACTACGGCGCTCGCACAACGCCGCACCCTTGTGCCTCGCCTCAGCGCGTGCATATAATGGCAACGAGCATCCAGCCACACGCCTTCTACC
Source organism: Ktedonobacterales bacterium (assembly GCA_036391335.1). Taxonomy (GTDB): domain Bacteria; phylum Chloroflexota; class Ktedonobacteria; order Ktedonobacterales; family JADMIN01; genus DASWAC01. The sequence continues at coordinate 3,499 of DASWAC010000329.1, read as the reverse complement.
CTGCATCCCAAACTCGCCGCCCCTGGAGTGCATCCCCTATCTCGTGCCGCACATGCCACTCGACATGGATGTCCCATCAGGTGAAAGCGACCAAGCGTATGCTTCACAACAGCCTCGTGCGCCAAAGTGACTCACGCACGTGCCTCGCGCTGGTCATGGCACTTGGGTTGGGGGCTGCCCTGCTCGTCGGGTGCGGCACCTCGGGCCCAGACGCGAAGGCGCTCCTCCGAGACGCGCAAGCGCACTACGCAAGCACCAGCTCATTCCAATTCATCTACTCCATTGACCCAGAAGGAGCCCCTCTTTCCCAGGCGACCACGCTCTATGTGAAGCATGCGCAGGGCGCAGTGCAGCAGCCGGGAAGGCTCAGCGCAACGGTAGACGCACTCGTGCCGTCCGGCCAGATCCTGGGCGCAAGGGCAATCGTGATCGAGGGACAAGGGTGGTTGCAGGATACCCCGGCGAGCCATTATTCAGCCAGCGCTGACCTGCTGGTGTTTACAAAGCTCCTGGACGCTCAGTCTGGCCTGAGCTCACTGCTCACTACGATTACTGATGTGCATGAGGGGCCAGATTCTCATGGCATCGTGGCTATTGCCGGCACAATCGACGCCGGCAAGCTCAGCGGAATATTCCCAGGCCTTCCCGAGCAAGCGGGCCCAGTGCATCTCACCGCGGACGTCAACACGAGCACACATCAGCTCGTCGGCATGGTGCTCGGCGGGATATTCTACCCGGAGGAGACCACACCACGGTCGCACATCTTCGCTTTTTCTCACCTCGACGAGCCGGTTGACATCGAGCCGCCCAGTGCCTCCGCGTAGTGGCGGGGCAGCCAAGCGAGCGCCCCTCTCCAAAGTGAGGGAGAGGGGCTTGAGGTGAGGGCTCGCGAAGCCCCTAGTGGAACTGCGCCGCCTCGGTCGAGCCGACGAGGGCCAGGGTGGACGAGTCGCCACCTGTGATCACCTGGGCCACCTGATCGAAATAGCCCGTGCCGACCTCGCGCTGATGCTTCGTCGCGGTGTAGCCCAATGGCTCGGCGGCGAACTCAGCCTGCTGCAGCTCCGAATACGCGGCCATGCCATGGTCCCTATAGCCATTGGCCAGCTGGAACATGCTGTAGTTCAGCGCATGGAAGCCAGCCAGCGTGACGAACTGGAACTTGTAGCCCATCTCGCCAAGCTGCCGCTGGAAGGTCGCGATCGTCTGCTCATCAAGCTTCTTGCGCCAGTTGAACGACGGCGAGCAGTTATAGGCCAGCAGCTTGCCGGGGAACTTCGCGTGGATGGCCTGGGCAAACCGGCGGGCTTCCTCCACGTTGGGCTCTGAGGTCTCGCACCAGACGAGGTCCGCATAGGGCGCGTAGGCCAGCCCGCGCGCGATGGCGGCGTCGAGTCCGGCGCGCATCGTGAAAAAGCCCTCACTCGTGCGCTCGCCGGTGAGGAATTCGCGGTCACGGGGATCAATGTCGCTGGTGATGAGATTTGCGCCATTAGCGTCGGTGCGGGCCACCACCAGGGTGGGGATATCGAGGACATCGGCGGCCAGGCGCGCCGCCACCAGATTGCGGACGGCGGTTTGCGACGGCACGAGCACCTTGCCGCCCATGTGACCGCATTTCTTTTCCGAGGCCAGCTGGTCCTCGAAATGGACGCCAGCCGCACCAGCCTCGATCATTGCCCTCATCAGCTCGAAGACGTTGAGCGGGCCACCGAAGCCAGCCTCGGCGTCGGCCACGATGGGCGCATACCAGTAGATATCGTTCGTTCCCTCAGAATGGTGGATCTGGTCGGCGCGCTGAAGCGCCTGATTGATCCGCTTTACCACCTGGGGAACGCTATTCGCCGGATACAGGCTCTGGTCGGGATACATCTGCCCCGCGAGATTGGCGTCGGCGGCGACCTGCCAGCCGCTTAGATAGATGGCCTTGAGACCGGCCTTCACTTGCTGCACGGCCTGGTTGCCGGTCAGCGCACCCAGCGCCGGGACGAAATCTTCCTCGTGCAGCAGCGCCCACAGGCGCTCAGCGCCCATTCTGGCGAGGGTATTCTCGATATGGATGGAGCCGCGGAGGCGAACGACCTCGTCAGCGGAATACGGGCGCTCGATCCCGGCCCATCGTGCATCTTCTTGCCAACTCTTCGCGATCTCAGCAGCGGTTCGCGTCATGTGGGGGCTCCCTTGGAATCGCACACAACTTCGTGCGCGCTATGGTCCGGGGCGAGCCGCCGCTATGAACCGACCATAGTGACGTTGAAGCGCTAACCCCATCTCCAATAAATATAACTGAGTCTTTTCCCTATGTGCGCTAAATGTTTCCTATGATGGTATAATGTCAAGTAAATGCGTTAGCCAGGGAGCATCTACGCATGCAAATGAACTTGCATCAGCTTCACATCTTCCGCGCCGTCGCCCACGAGCGCAGCATCACGCGCGCGGCGGAATCGCTCTTCCTCAGCCAGCCGGGCGTCTCGCTGCAGCTCAAAGCGCTGGAGAAATCCCTCGGGCTCAGCCTCTTCGAGCGCTCGGGGAGGCAGATCAAGCTGACCGAGGCCGGCCATGAGCTGCTGGGCTATGCGGAGCGCATCTTCGCGATGATGGATGAGGCCGCGATGGTCATGGGCGAGCTTTCCGGCGCACGGCGTGGCACCGTGAAGGTCGCCGCCAGTACGACCGCCGGGATCTATGTTGTCCCGCCCGCGCTTGGCGAGTTCCACCGGCAGAATCCACAGCTCAAGCTCACGCTCGACGTGGTGAACCGCTTCACCGCGCAAGAGCACCTGCTGAACGATGAGGTAGACCTCGCGGTGATGGGGCTTATCGAGGACGCCCACGACCTCGAAGTGGAGACCTTCGCGCCCAACCAGCTCGTCGTGATCGCCGCGCCGACCCACCATCTCGTGGGAGTGCCTGAGGTGCCGCTCGAACACCTGGCTGGCGAGATCTTCTTGCTCCGCGAGAAGGGCTCCGGCACACGCACCGATGTCGAGCGCCTCTTCCACGAGCGCAAAGTGCCGCTGCAGGTGGGGATGGAGCTGCGCAGCACTGGCGCGATCAAGCAGGCGGTAGCCGTGGCCCTGGGCATCGCGGTGATGCCGGAGGATGCGATCACGCTGGAGCTGCAGACCAACCGGCTGGCTATGCTGGACGTGGTGGGATTCCCCGTCACGCGCTATTGGTCGCTGGCGCGTCGCTCCGGACGCCACCTCTCCGCTGCTGCTGAGCAGCTGTGGCAGTACCTGCTCGCGACACGCGACGCCGCCGGGCACACGCTGCCCGATGCGGCCAGTCTGCGGCTGGAGGCCGCCGCGCGAGGCGAGGATTTCAACGCCACCTGACCCACCGTGGTGGGCGGCGAGGGACTCGAACCCCCGACAATCTGCGTGTAAAGCAGGTGCTCTGCCAGCTGAGCTAGCCGCCCGAGCGATGCGCAAAAACACGAATGACGTGCCGGGTCTCAGCACGTCATTCCTGGTGCCTCCGAGTGGACTCGAACCAC
>DASWAC010000328.1:0-3390 GCA_036391335.1 Ktedonobacterales bacterium | reverse complement strand
GCGCGTGCAGCAGGTGCGCGATGCCCGCGAGCAAGACCCCCTGCGCTGCTTGATCGAGGTCTTCCCCGAGACGCCGGTCGAGGCAGTGGTGGCGCTGGTCGCGTCACTACGCGTCTAATGGGGAAGCAGCCGCGATCGTAGAACGTGAGGAGCCCATCCGGATGTTGAAGCGCTGGCTGCGCCGCTTGCAGCTTTTTGGAGTGATCTCGAATATCGCGGGGTGGGCGCTGCTGGCCCTGGGCGCGGTGGCAGGCTGGGCCCTGCCGGCTCTGCCCGGCGCGAGCGGCTGGCCGCTGGTGTCCGCGCTGGCCCAATCGCCTGCCGACGCTCATCTCGACACCGTCGCCATCCTCGGCGCGGCGATCACCACGCTGGCAGTCATCATCGCCGTGGTCATCGGCTATAACGTCGCCGCTATCCAGATCTCGGGGCAAACGCACTCGCTCGCCATCACTCGCGCCATCCTGCGCACGCTGGGCCCACTCATCCTCGTCTGGCTCTTCGTGACGGGCGTGGCGCTCATCTATCTCGCGGCGCCCCCCACATCCGTCGGCGAGGTGTGGCAGATTCTCCTCTGGTTCGGCGCGGTGGCCTTCCTCATGATCGCCTATCTCTGGACATTCCCCTGGAAGCTCTCGGGTGAATATGCCGCGACCTGGTCGGTGCGCGATTTGGGGCAGCGGCGTGTGCGCGAGTGGGAGAGCGCGGACGGCTTCGCGGTGCTGCAGGCGGGCATGGCAGGCGCGAACGCCCGGCGCGACCTGACGACGGCGCGCTCCATCGCGACGGTGCTTGGCACGTTCCTCACCGGCGTGGTCGATCCAGCGGCGGAGCGCGCGAACGCCTATGATCGCAGCAGCTATCGCTCTCTCAAGAACCTGCTCACCGGCTCCGCCGAGGAGCTGCACGAGGCGCCCACGACCATTGCGTACTATGTCGGCTTCATCACGGCGGGGGTCCTGTTGCAAGCTGCCGCGACGGGCTATCCGCTGGACTACGGCGACTCCGACCTCTTCTCGGGGCTCATCCGCGCGACCCACCGTGATCCCGATCGCATCGGCTCGCTGTGGGCGGGTGTGCGCCATAGCCTCTGCCGTGACGAGCAGCACGCCCAGGGCACGCCGTTCCTCGTGCGCTATTGGCGAGCGCATAGCCGGTGGGCAGTGAATGATGGCCGGCGCACGCAGCAGATTGCCATCGGGCTAGTCCGTCTCTTCAGCGATTGCTGGGTCGCTCTGCGCCATGACGAGAGCGCCACGCAGGCCGATGCCCAGGCGCTCGATCTGCTCAGCGAGCTCTACCGCTATATCGCGACGTATCTCACGGCCTACGTGAAGGCGCATCCGGTGCCTGGTGGTGATGGCACGCCACTGCCCACCCGCCTGCTCGCCGAGACACATGAGCGGGTGCTCGCCATCTGGCCCGCCGATGCCACGGACAGCCGAGCGCAGGCTATCGCGGCATATGAGCGCTATCGCGGGGTCGCGTGAAGAGCGCCATCTCGCTGCGGCAGGCCGTGATAGCGCCGGTAAAAGACGCCAATCCTATCCGTCTAGTGAGAGATGTCCCCACTGACACGAGGACGCTGATCACTGGAGGGCTACATGGCTTCCCGGCGGGTATCTTGCGCACTGGCGCTGCGGCTCACGCTGGTGGGGTGCGGCCTGCTCAGCCTCACCGCCTGCTCGCCGCTAATTCCTACGACGCAGCACCGATCAACGCCGACCCCCAGGCCGCATCCGCTGACCTTCGTGACGACTAAAGATAGCCTCTATGCGCTCGACACTGGGGATGGGTCAGTGCGCTGGCGAGCGCCTGTGGGCACGGTGGGTTATTACCCAGCGGTGGCGAGTTCGAGAGCGAATATCATTCTCTTGCCGACGAGCAGGCAGAGCTTCCTGGCCATACGCGCTGCCGATGGGTCCACCCTATGGCAGCGGAGCTACCCTTACAGCTACCTCGCTGCGACAAACGATGTGGTGGTGTTCACGACAGAGCAACAGACAGGGTCTGTCCTCTCCGCTGTACGAGTAGCAACCGGCCGGCAAATATGGCAGATGGAGACTGACTCGCTCCCTGCTCGTGTTCTATTCGATGGAGACACCATGCTCGTTACCATGTGGGATCCGGACGCACTATCCTGCCTAGGATACGGCATGAGCTATGGTCGCTTGCGCATACTCGCCCTCAATATCCTCGATGGCTCAGTGCGTTGGGCAGCGGATAATCCGCAGCAGCAGCTGTGGGACATGGCAGCCGAGAACGGAACGGTGTATTGGAGCGCTCAAGATGAGGGATGCGACCATCCCCACCAGCTATGTGCCACCGATGCGGCCACCGGCAAGCTGCGGTGGAGAGTAGCTACTGACCAAGATTTCCATCTGGAGCAGGTGGTGAATGGCATCCTGTATGGTTGGAGTGCGACCGGCGTTGATGCCTATCGTGGCAAAGATGGCGCCCTGCTGTGGCGCAGCGGAAGACGACGCGACGGTCTCATCGCTGCCTCAGCAACTCGTGTGCTGATAGCGAAGCCCGATGGCCAGGTTGTCGCTGTCGACCCTCCCAATGGCTACGTACTCTGGTCGTTGGCTGTAACAGGCGTTCGGTACTTAGAGGTCTTGGATGGTACGCTATATGCCACTGAACACACGATCAGCAATCAGTGGACCATCGTGGCCCATGAGATGACCACCGGGCGTGTGCGCTGGAATGTGACACTCAGTTATTTGTACCCATCGCTCGCAGTGGCTGATGGCAAGCTCATCGCGTTGCAGGCCGAATTCGGCCGCTGTAGCGGTGGTCTCTCCTCTGACGTGACCCTCACCGCACTCGGCACGACCACCGGGGATACGGTGTGGGAGCGGGTGCTGCCCAAGACCATCACGAGCGAGACGCCGACCCCGACCATTCATGCACGAAGCCTGTGCTAAGCGCGCCTATCAAAGCTGCCCTCTCGGCACTGAGATTCCAGAGCACGGTGAGGAGGGCTTGAAGGCCCCAGAACGCCCATATGCTCCGGGCTCCCCTCTCCTGCGGGAGAGGGGCGGGGGTGAGGGCAACCAGGCGGAGGCCAGTGATGTGAGTTATGCGAAGGGGAAGTGCCTGTTGCGGTGAAGGCAGCATGGGGAATCTGCCTGGTGAAGAGATGTTCCAGGGATGATGGGGATGGAGCAGCCGTTGGGGCAGGGCGGCGCCGTGCTGGGCATCGGTCGAGAACAATCGCTACGTCTCTATGGGTGCCAGCGCTCCTCAGCTTGACGCGAGCTCGATACTCTTACAAGCAGTCTCCAAACCCCACAGCTAAGAGCCGGAGTGAAGCGCACGGGGCATGGGAGGCTTACGATGGCTAGTCAGCAAATGAAAGCGAGAAGTAGGGAGTGCCTAAGAGAT
>DASWAC010000327.1:0-2954 GCA_036391335.1 Ktedonobacterales bacterium | reverse complement strand
TAAGATCAGCATCGCACTCGGAGATGTGGAGATCGTGCGCCAGGGTGTCGCGACCGGGTACGATCAGAAAGCAGCCCGGGCCGTCATGGCCGGGACTGAGGTAACCGTGACCGTCAACCTGTATATGGGAGCGGCGGAGGCCACGGCGTGGGGCTGTGACCTGACTCACGGCTACATCGACGAGAACACGTTGTATTCACGCTAGCGTTACTGCCAGCGAAAGTGCCGATTGAGGAGCTAGAGCATGAGCAAGGGCGTGGAATCGTCGCAAGTCAAAGAGATGGAAAAGCGCGATTGGATCGCATTGGAGCACAAATATTACCAACACACCTTCAGTCGCAGCCTGGTCATGGAGCGTGGCCAGGGCGTGCGCGTGTGGGATGCCGACGGCAAAGAATATCTCGACCTGGTCGCGGGCATCGCCACCAATGTGCTGGGGCACGCGCACCCGGCTGTCGTTCAGGCGATCATCGAGCAGGCGCCAAAGCTGATCCACACCTCGAACCTCTATATCAATGAAAAGCAGGTGGAGCTGGCCGAGCAGCTCTACGCCGTCAGCGGTGGCATGCGCTCATTCTTCTCGAATAGCGGCGCGGAGGCCAACGAAGGCGCGATCAAGCTCGCCCGAAAATTTGGCCGCCTGAACCGCCGTGGCGCGTACGAGATCATCAGCATGGAGCGCTCGTTCCACGGGCGCACGCTGGCCACGACCTCGGCCACCGGCCAGAAGAAATATCAGGATACCTGGCTCCCACTCGCCGACGGCTTCAAGCAGGTGCCTTTTGATGACCTCGACGCCATCAAGCGCGCCACGACCGACAAGACGGCAGGCATCTTGATCGAGGCTGTGCAGGGCGAGGGCGGTATCTGGCCAGCTTCGACCGAGTACATGCACGGCCTCCGCCAGTGGTGTGACGAGCAGAATCTCATCCTGATCTGCGATGAGGTCCAGGCTGGCATGGGCCGCACCGGGCGCTTCTTCAGCTTCGAAAACATGGGCATCCGGCCGGACATCATCACCTTGGCCAAGGGCCTGGCCGGCGGCGTGCCTATCGGTGGGATGCTCGCGGCGCCCCGCGCCGACATCTTCGACCCCGGCGACCACGGCACCACCTTCGGCGGGAATCCCATCGCATGCGCGGCTGGGGTCGCGACGGTGCGCACGATCTTGGAGGAGCGCCTGCTCGACCACGTCATCGCGATGGGGAAATATCTGGAGAACCGGCTCCAAGAGCTCAAGGCAAAGCATGATATCATCACCGCGACCCGTGGACTGGGCCTGATGCGCGCCTTCGACCTGAGCGCGCCCCGCGCGAGCGACATCATGGATGGCGGCATCGCGCGCGGCCTGCTGATCGCGAATGCGGGACCCTCCACCATTCGCTTCGTGCCACCGCTGATCATTCAGAAGGCCGATATAGATGAGGCCGTCGAAAAGCTGGACCAGGTGCTCGCGGATCTCTAGCGATCTCGCACCACCTACCCTGGAGGCACATCACCATGGCAGACACTACGAACGACGGCGCCATGCAGCGAGGGCTGGCGGCAGCCGACGCGGATAATTTCGAGGTGGCCGAGGCCGAGTTCGAGCAGGCGGTCGCGGACGACCCAACCAATGCGCGGGCTCGCTATAACCTCGCTCTGGCCAAGCAAAACCTCGGTGACCCTGAGGGCGCCATCATGTCCTATCTGCGCGCGCTTCGCCTCGACCCGAAGTTCGTGGAGGCGCATATTAACCTCGGCAATCTGTATGGAGAGCTCGGCCTGGAGCAAGAGGCGCTGGACTCGATGCAGCACGCGATCGAGTTAGAGCCCGACAACGCCAACCTCTACATCACCATCGCCGACTCCTATCGGGACCTTGGCCTCTATGACGAGGCTATCGAGGCCTATCACAACGCGATTCGCCTCAACCCAGACAACTCCCTGGCGCAGGATAGCCTGGATGACGTGCGCGAGCGTCAGCGTGAGCAGACCGAGATGATAGATGATCTCAAAGCAAATCTCGACAAAGACCCAGCGGATCTCACGCGCTATTCGGATCTCGTCGATGCCTATCTCGAGGCTCATCGCTATGAGGATGCCGACAAGATGGTCCAAAAAATGGTCCAGCTGGAGCCATCCAATCCCACCACCTTCGAGACCAAGGCGGTCTACCATGAGACCATGGGTGACATTGACGCCGCCGCTGACGCCTGGCAGAAAGTCACCGAGCTCGAGCCAAATGACTCCGAAGCCTGGGAGCACCTTGGCACCTGGCGCGAGGAGCAGGGCCGCATTGAGGATGCGATCTCGGCCTATCGCAACGCAGTGAAGGCCGATCCGCAAACCGAGGGGCTCCAGTTCAGCCTGGCTGAGATCCTCGCGGAAGGTGAGCACTACGATGAGGCGGCGGCGATCTATGTCTCGCTCGTCGAGCGGCACAAGGATGCCAGGAATGAGCAGGATGAAGAGGTCCTGGCCGACGCATACACGGGCCTGGCGTCTACGCTGAATATCAAAGGCGATTACCAGGAGGCGCTCAAGATCGCCACCGACTATGCGCAGCGCTTTCCCGATCAGCCAGAGGCAGCCTATGAGCGGGCCTCCGCGCTGAGTGCCCTGGGCCGACATGAAGATGCTGTCGAAGCCTATGAGCAGGCCATTGATGGTGACCCGCTGAATGCGAACGCCCACGCCGACCTCGCGGAGAGCTATCTCGCCATCGGCAAGAAGGATAAGGCGCTAGAAGCCGCCGAGACCGCGATCTCCCTTGATCCGGAGTCTCCGGCGGCGCACGAGACGCTGGCGCATGTCTATGTCGCCAACGGCCGTCAGGCCGACGCTGAGGCGGCGCTGGCGAAAGCGGCTGCCCTGCATGCCAATCTCGATGAGTGAGCGCGCATCCAGCCTTCCGCCGGTGCGGTGAGACATCTATGAAGAAAGCCCGGTGGATCGACTCCATCGGGCTTCTT
>DASWAC010000326.1:0-2178 GCA_036391335.1 Ktedonobacterales bacterium | reverse complement strand
AGCTCGCTGCGCCCAAGCGCACCCCACCGCCAGTGCCAAGCAAGCCAAAGCCGACCCCGGCACCTCCGTTCGTGCTGACCGATGAGGTCCGAGCCAAGATCGAGCAGCGCTACCTGGAGCTGGCGAGTCCGGTGGAGTTCGATGGCATCCGCACCCAGATCGCGCAAGAGCTCTCGGTGCCGAAGGCGGCCGTCCGCGAGGTCGTCCATAGTCTGCGCAAGGCCAAGCAGATTCCCAGTTGGTGGGAGCTGCGCGCCTACTCCGGCTCGGATGAGGACCTCGAGCGCATCCGCGCGCTCTACGTGCCCGCACTGCCGGTGCCACCGGTCGGGATTCACAAGCAGATAGCGCAGGAGCTCAATATCTCCGCGCAGCAGGTCTATGCCGGCATTCGCAACATCCGCGCCGCACTCCACCTGCCGCAATTCAATCCTCCGTCATCGCATCCAGAGCTGGCTCACACGGCAGACCTCGCCTCGCCCGACACCGCGTCGCAGGCGGATGAGGCAGCCGAGGGGGCCGCAGGACTCAGCTAAGCCAGCGCGCAGCGAGACAGCCGATACCTTGAAGGGGAGATTTCGCGGATGGGAAAAGCGATCGTGGTCCACGGCGGAGCGGGAACCATTGCCAGTGCGCGTCATGCCGCGGCGTTGCTTGGCTGCCGAGAGGCGGCGCTGGCAGGCTGGGCTGTGCTCGCGGCGAGCGGAAGCGCCCTCGACGCGGTGGTGGCCGCGGTGACAACTCTCGAAGACAATCCAGGGTTCAACGCGGGCACCGGGAGTGTGCTCACTCGCGACGGCCACACCGAGTGCGACGCGGGCATCATGAATGGCAAGACGCTGGAGGCCGGGGCCATCGCCGGGGTCGAGCGCATCAAGAATCCAATCCAGCTGGCGCGGCTGGTCTTGAGGAGCCCGCATGTCTTGCTCATCGGGTCTGGCGCCGAAGAATTCGCGGTAGAGAGCGGGATGGCGCTCTGCGAGCCGGACGCGCTGGTGACCGATGACCAGCGTGAGCGCTGGCGCAAAGGCTACCGTGAAGGTGACGATATCCATGCCGGTCCCGTGGCTGACGGCATCTTACCGGATGAGCATGTGCACGCGGATGGCACGGACCACGGGACGGTGGGCGCCGTCGCCCTCGATGAGAGTGGGCTGATCGTCGCGGGCACGTCGACGGGTGGCTTTGGCGCGAAGCATCCGGGCAGGGTAGGTGATACGCCGCTGCTTGGCGCGGGCTTCTACGCGGAAAATCCGTATGGAGGGGCCTCATGCACCGGCAGGGGCGAGCACTTCATCCGGCTGTTGATGGCCAAGCGGGCGGTAGATTTCATCAGCCAGGGCATGTCGGCACAGCAGGCGGCTGAGGCGGCCATCGCTGTGTTGACGGCGCGCACTCCGGGCAAGGGCGGGCTGATCGTGCTCAGCGAGCGAGGAGAGATCGGCGTGGCGCATAGCTCGCCGTCGATTGCGTGGGCCAGCATGCGTGATGGCGCGGATGAGCCAACCGCGGGAATCACCGCCATGCCGCTATAGGACACGAGCTGTGACGCAGCTCATAGCGCGCGGCCCTCCCTTGAGGTATCCTTGCAGGTGACCCGCCGGTCATGGCCATGGTCGCCAGGTCCCTTGTCAGATGGACGGAAATCTGCCACACTTATGCGGGCCGGTTCATCGTACGTACTCCTTCACCAACCTACTCAAGCCGGTGAAGGCCAGAGGAGTGAAATAGCGTGGAACAGAGACTCATGAGCGTGCTGACCAATTTCGCGCGCCATACCCTTGGTACTCTTCGCTCAGCCTTTCGCAAGATCTTCATCGGCTTTCTGGTGACTGCACTCATTGCGGCGATTATCACCGAGGTCGTGGGCGGCTTCATGAGTGGCGCATTCCAGAGCGGTCATTTCCTGCCTGATGGCACGGTCCATCTGGCGGCTGCGGCCATTGCCATCGTGTTTGGCTATGCGGTCGCCGTCACGATTGCCATCGAAGAGATCATCAGTGGCATCGTGAAGGGCATCGAAGTCATCGTGCAAGAGACCGAGAAGCTCGCGGGTGAGGCCATTCGCGAGGTCGAGAAGGGCATTGGCGCCGTCGAGCATGATGCCCTCTCCGCCGGCAGGTCGGTGCTGCATGGCGCCTCCGGGGTCGAGCAGGGGGTCGCCGGCGCGTTCCGTGG
>DASWAC010000325.1:0-6942 GCA_036391335.1 Ktedonobacterales bacterium | reverse complement strand
GGCAGCGGAGAGCTGGTCCAGTCGCTGAGGCGTGGCAACCTCGTCGATGAGTACGTGCTCCTGATCCATCCCCTGGTTCTGGGATCAGGACGCCGCCTCTTCCCCGACGGCGGTGCAGCGGCGACTCTCCAGCTCATCGCGACCTCGACGACAGACAACGGCGTGGTGATCGCGACCTACCAGCCAGCCTTGCCGTGAGCTCAGCAGTCCAGCAAAGTCAACGCATCAGCATGGAGCGCGGCTTCATACTAGATAGAAGGGCAGGTCGGGGAAGAAATCTTGCGGGCGATGCGGATCTGGCAGGACGAGCGTCACCAGCACCATGCCACTGGATGTCGCCGGGGCGAGCTTGACGCTGCCCCCCACCCGCTCGATCGCCCGCTGGGCTGCCTGAATTCGTGCGATGCTGGCCGGCAACGAGAGGATGGCCTCATAGACGCGCAGTGGCATGTCGCCCGCTCCTCAGCTCAAGGGGATCATGAGCGGCGTCGATCATGAGTGAAACGGTAAGAGGACAGGCGCGCTAGCGCGTGCGCTGGCCAAACGCGATATAGAGCGGCATGATGCACCGCAGGCTCGGCGATTCGAGCTCGAGCCGCGCTGCCTCCAGAGTCTGGTCAAAGTCGGCCTCAGAGGTGATGCCCTGCGCGATGGTCATCCCGCTAAGCCCGCGCAGCACGGTGATCCAGTCCAGGGCCAGCATCCTGCCGACTCGCCCCCCGTGCTCCCCACAGGGCATGGCCAGCGCGCGCACGGTCACATGCCCCAGGCCCACCGCGCGCATGACGTCGCCGACGCGGCCACCATTCATGAAGACCACCCCGCGCGTGGCCAGCGTGGCATCCAGCCAGGCCATGAGCTGGTTGATGGCTGGCCCGCCGCCTTGGAGGAAGGTGACCTCGAGGGATTCGACCCAGCCACGTGGCCGCGTGACTCGCATCAGCTCACCGATGACGAAAGGCCAGCGCTCGTGGGGTATGGCCGTCACCAGCGCGCGCATGTGGGTGAAGTCGAAGGTGCGATCCGCGAAGGGCAGCCCTTCCAGGAGGTTGCCGGGAACAAAGGCATAATTCGCCGGTCGAAGGTCAATTCCCTCTTCTGCCTGGCTATCCACCGGTGGGGGATTGACATCGAGGCCCATCACATTGGCCCCCGGGAAGGTGTTGGCCATCTCGATGGCCCAGCGGCCGGTGCCTGAGCCCACATCGAGGATGCTGCTGGGATTGCGCAGTGGGGCCGCGTAGTTGCCGCGCAGCGCATAGCGCAGCATGAAATGCTGGAAATCCAGCCGGTTGTGCTCCTCGATGTCCCAGGGCACCATGTAGGGGATGCCCGCCTTGCGCCTGCGCCCACCGATCACGCGAAAGGGAGCGTCCCCCTGCCAGATCGCGGGGTCAGCCGCCAGAGGCTTTTCAGCGATTTGGCGGCTTCCAAAACCGAAGAGGCGCATGGCTTCCCTCCACTGTACAGGTATGCTAACGAGACGAGCATGCGAAGTACACAAAGAGAAGCATACCGGACCCTGTCAAGGAGAGGGCGGTATTCATTTGCCCGTTGCGACGCTCACCTGTCAACCTTGCCACACCGCTGCCCATGGGTTGCCAGGCCCACCCATCCGCCCCACCCCGCCCCTGCTTCTCGTGGGCCGTGGACAGCATGCCCCTGTGCCCGTGCAGTATCACGCTGTGCAGGAAACGAGCACTTGCTTAAGATATGCCAGGGAATACTTGATCTCAGGCTGTGGTACGCCCCCACCTGGCTCATTGGGGTCGCCCGCTTGTTGGAGGACAACCCTTTCCTGAGCATCTATCGGATAGGCGAAGGAGAGGATCATCGTCTCGCCAGCGGGCATGCCCGGAGCATAGCCCGGATGGTCAAACATCACCAGATAACGCGTGCCAGGGATCAGCTGCGGCTCCTCACTTATGACGTAGGTGCCTTGCCCTACCTGGCCGCCAATCGTCATGTATTGCTGAGTAAGAAGACGGCGCTGATCGCGGAGGACCGTCAATCGTGAGAAGGTAACCAGCTTATAGATGAAATAGCCCTCAGACACCACCTCTGGTGCGCCCTTGTTGGCCACACTTGCTGGGAGCGTGCCATCTGGAGTATTCCAGCGCGTTGCCTTAGGCGGACCCACGACGACATCGGCCACCAATGCGCGCTGGCACATCTCCTCTGGCTTCGTCAAGGTGGCCCGATCAGCATCCAGGCTGATGTGCACTGGAGCATACGGCGCTGGTCGCACCTGCTGTTGCCCACTCTGCGGCGACCCAGAGGAAGCACATCCGCTAAGCGTATTCCCCAGGGCAAAGAGAAGAGCTGCCAAGCCGAGAGGAAGGTGTCTCGTACGCAAGTGATTTTCTCCGTCTCACGGTGTTTCCCAGAATGGACAGCCTCAGCGATGAGGGAATGCATCCGGTGTAGATGGCGCGGATGCCGTCAATATCGCTTGCCTACACGGTGTGAAAGGGTATCAGCCCTGTTTGCATAATTGCTTGAGTGTTGCCAGTATGGCCTAGACCCTCAACGCGGCTGCATTCTGATGGCGCCGTCGAGGCGGATGACCTCGCCATTGAGCATCTCGTTCTCCACGATGTGCTTCGCCAGCGCGGCATACTCATCCGGGCGACCCAATCGCGAGGGGAATGGCACCTGCTGGCCGAGGGACTGGCGCGCCGACTCGGGAAGCCCCGCAAGCAACGGCGTGTCGAAGATGCCGGGCGCGATGGTCATCACGCGGATGCCAGAGCGGGCGAGGTCGCGCGCGATGGGCAGCGTCATGCCGACGATGCCTCCCTTCGACGCGGAATACGCGGCCTGGCCAATCTGCCCGTCAAAGGCGGCGACCGAGGCGGTGTTGATGATCACGCCGCGCTCACCGCTCTCGTCCAGGGGCTCATTGCCCACCATGGCGGCAGCCGCCAGGCGAATCACGTTGAACGTGCCGATCAGGTTGATCTTGATCGTCTTCTCGAAGACGTCCAGCGGGTGGGGGCCGTCTCTGCCGACGGTCTTGAGCGCCACGCCGATGCCGGCGCAGTTCACCACGCCCCGCAGCTCGCCGAAGGCCTCACCGGCTACCTTGAGCGCCGCCACCACATCTTGCTCGCTGGTGACATCCACCTTCACGAAGCGCGCCCGCTCGCCCAGGCTGCCGGCTAGCCGGCTTCCCAGCTCTTCGTTGACATCCACGAGAATGACATTCGCGCCCGCCTCGTGGAAGGTCTGGACACACGCCGCGCCCAGGCCGGACGCGCCACCGGTGATCAGGAACGTATTGCCTTTGAGCTGCATGGGAACGGGCCTCCTCGTTGATGCCAGTCGTGTGGCGCGAGCGTGCGCCGCCAGCAAGCGTAGCATGACAGAGCGCAAGGACGCTAGCTCAGCCTGACCCGCATGCGATATACTACGCTAGCGTCTCTTTAGGAAGAAGTGACGTGACACCGTGGAAGGCGGCAGCATATGGCGCGTGTCGTCGTCGGCATGAGCGGCGGCGTGGATAGCTCGGTTGCGGCGGCTCTGCTCAAGGAGCAAGGCTACGACGTGATCGGCGTGATGCTGCGCCTGTGGGCGGAGCCAGCTTCCCTCATCGAGGATGGTGTGGAGAAGCCGGTCGAGAACCGCTGCTGCTCGCTCGAAGCGGTGCACGATGCGCGTCGCGTCGCGGCCAAGCTCGATATCCCCTTTTATGTGGTCAACGTCGAGGAGCCCTTCCGTGAGACGGTGGTGGACTATTTCTACGATGAATACACCGCCGGCCGCACGCCGAATCCCTGCCTGCGCTGCAACCGACAGATTCGCTTCTCGCGTCTCCTGGCGCAGGCGCGGCAGCTGGGCGCGGACTGGGTTGCCACGGGCCACTATGCGCGCATCGAGGCTGATCCGGTGACAGGTGCGCGCAGCCTGCGGATGGCTCGCGACCCGCACAAGGATCAGTCGTATGTGCTGCATATCCTGACTCGCGACCAGCTCGACCACGCGCTCTTCCCACTCGGCGACCTGACGAAGCCCGAAGTGCGCGCCCTGGCCGCCGAGCGCGGGCTAGACGTGGCCAGTAAGGCCGAAAGCCAGGAAGTCTGCTTCGTCTCGGGCAACGATTATCGCGGCTTCCTGCGACGCTATGCGGGCGAGACCGGACGCGCCATGCCACGCGGCGGGGTGATCATGGATGAGCGCGGCGAGACGCTCGGCGCCCATGACGGCCTGGCGGGCTATACGATTGGCCAGCGCAAGGGCCTGGGCATCAGTGCGCGCGAGCCGCTGCACGTGCTGCGGCTGGATGCCGCTCGCAACGCTGTCGTGGTCGGCCCTGCGTCAGCACTCCTCGCGCGGAGCTTCACCGTGCGCGACACCACGTTCCACCGCGACGAGACAGGAGCCCTCCCCTTTCGCGGGCGGGTGAAGGTGCGCTACAAGGCGGAGCCGGTCGCCTGCGAGGTGTCGCCGCTGCCGGGAAATCGCGCGGAGGTGCGCATGGTCGAGCCGCTGCGCGCCGTCACGCCAGGGCAGGCGGCGGTGTGGTATGGCGGCGCGACCGACGATGTCGTGCTGGGTGGCGGCATCATCGAATAGGCCGTCACCGCGATCCGGACGGAATCTCCTCCAGCCGCATCGAAGCTATGCGCGAGACGCTTTCCGCCTGCATCGAGACGCCATAAAGCGCGTCGGCGTGACTCATCGTCACCTGATTGTGCGTGATCACGAGGAACTGGGTCCGCTCGGTGAGCTGGCGCAAGATCGCGCAGAAGCGGACCACGTTGGCGGCGTCGAGGGCGGCGTCTACTTCGTCCAGCAGGCAGAAGGGTGGCGGATTCGATTCGAGTAGCGCGAAGAGGAGTGCCGCCGAGACCAGCGCGCGCTCGCCCCCAGAAAGCAACGTGAGGTCCTGCACCTTTTTGCCGGGAATCTGCACATAGACCTCGACACCACCGAAGCTCACTTTGCGTGGCACACCTCGCGGCTCCTCGGGGGCGTCGTCCTCGTCGGCGGCAGCGTCGCGACGCGGGGCGGTGAGCTCCAGCCGTGCGGATCCGCCGATGAAGAGCTGGGTGAAGAAGACTTGGAAGCGCTCATTGACGGCGCGGAAAGTTTCCTCGAACTGGCGGCGCATGGTGGTGTCGAGCTCGTTGATGATGGTGCGCAGGTTCGCCGATGCTTGCTCCATATCGCGCATCTGTGATGAAAGGAAGTCAAAGCGCGTCTTGAGCTCGTCATACGCCTGGGGCGCCTCAGAGTCGTAGCCGCCGATGGTGCGCAGGCGCGCGCGCAGCGTGTCTATCTGGCGGCGCATCTTCGCGGCCTCATCGGCAGTCATCTCTGGCACGGCCTCAGCCAGCTCTTTCGCGCTCTTAGCAGTCCCGCCATCATCGTCGTCCTGGTCGTCGCGCAGCAATGCGGCCAGCTCGCCATCTTCCTCGCCCGCCTCTTCGGCGATCTGTGCGCGAAGCGCCTCCAGCCCATCACGAGCGCGCTGGGCCTCGAGCAAGGCGCGGCGATACTCTTCCTCCAGACGGCCCAGGTCCTGTCGCAGCCCGCTGACAGCCTTCTCTCCCTCGGCGAGAGCTCGCTCGATCTCGGCCTGATCGACATCGAGGGCCAGCATCTTATCGCGCAGCATGGCGGCCGTTGCCCGCAAGGCATCGATATCCTGCTGGTGAGCCTGCAGACCCGTGAGCAGCTCTGCCTGACTGCGAGCCAACGCATCCAGGCGCTCCATACGGCGAGCCATCTGTGCCTCGATCGCCTCGGCCTGGGCGTGCAATTGATCGGCGTGGGTCGCCAGTGTGCGGCTCTCTTGCTGGGCCAGCGCCTGGGCCGTGCGTGCCTTGGCGAGCTCGTCCTGCTGGCTGCGGTTCCGGTCGAGCAGCTCATCCACGGCCAGCTGGGCATCTTCCACCTGCTCGGTGGTCAGCCGCTGGGCTTCCTCTTGCTCGGCGACGCGCGCAGCCATCGCGGCGACCTCGCGCTCGAGCGCCTCCACTTCGGTCGCCAGTTGCTCACTCACCGAGCCAACGACAGAGGTCTCACTGGCGGTACGGTCGCGCTCACGCAGCAATGCGGCCAGCTCGCGCTCCTCTCCCTGCAAGATGCCTTCAAGTCGCCGGGTCTCGTTGGCCACCTCTTTGCGCTCTGTCGTCAGCGTCTCACGGCGCGTCAGCACAGACTGATGTTCTGCTTGGAGGTCCGCAATGGCTTGCTCTAATCGGTCGAGCTGTTGGGGCAGATCGCGCAGCATGTGCTCGCGAGCGAGGAGTCCTGTCTCGTGCCCACCCTTTTGCGCCGAGCCTGCCTTCAGCCAGCCCTCCGGCGCGAAAGCCTCGCCATCACGTGTGACGCAGGGAACCTTGCCATCGAGCCTGTCGCGCGCCACAGCCAATGTTCGCACGATCGCCGTGTCACCGAGCAGGGCATCGATCAACGGGCGCATCTCGCGGCCACAGCGAACCACCGCCCGCGCCAGCGCGATGACCTCCGTGCCATCCACGCTGACTTCGGCAGGCTGGTGGCGAGGTGGCTCGGGCTCGCCCAGCCAGAGGAGCATCGCGCGCTCGGCTCCCGCATCCGCAAGCCATTGCGCCGCCTTGAAGGCATCGGCCCGTGTGCCGAGCACCACCGCCTGCAGGCTCTCTCGCAGCGCCGCCTCGATGGCGGCCTCATAGCCCGGTGGGACGGCGATCATCTCGACCAGCACACCGAGCAGTGGCGGCAGAGCCGGATCGTGTGCATCTAGCAACGCCCGCGCGCCTGCGCTGAATCCCTCGCGTGAGGCTCGCCACGATTCCAGCAGGGTCAGCCGCTCGCGCAAGGTAGCGGCTACGCGCTCATGCTCGGCGAGCAGGCCACCGAGACGCTCGATAGTCGTCTGCGCTGTGTTCAGGGCGACTTGCAGCTCGGCGTCGCGCGTGGCCAGGTGCTCGGCCTTGGCTCGCCGCGTGCCCA
>DASWAC010000324.1:0-4453 GCA_036391335.1 Ktedonobacterales bacterium | reverse complement strand
CGCTTCAGGGGCCAGGTCGGTTGGCGTGGCGTCTCGCGAGGTGGTCGCAAACGCGGTCGCATCCGGCTCAGCCTGTGGCTCATCATAGTAGAACGTGATCACTGTCTCATCCGCTGTGCTCGACTGCGTCATGAAGAGGACGATCGGCTGCGCCTCGGCCAGCCACCCATTGACCTGCATCTCCAGACCGGCGGCCTGGCTCGCCGTGAAGATCTTGACGCGCTGCATAGCTATCGTGCCCCTCTCTTGGCACTCCCTGCCATGCCTGTGAGCCATGCCGCAAGGGTGCGCCACCCAGTGAGAAAGACGAGGTTCACGAGCAAGATGACGATGGCAAAGGTGACCGGCACTGAGTGGTCAGGCGCCGTGGCCCAGCGAAGCACAAGCGACACTGGCCATGCGATCACCCAGGCTCTAGCTGTTCGCGAGGCCATCTGCCGTGGGCTATCGAGCAGCTCCTCGCGATACGCGCCCAGAAGCGGTGCGGTGACCACCCAACTGGCGAAAAATGGAGCAGCGACACCAAGCGTGTGCCCCACACCCATTGCTTCGCCGTGGCTGCTTCCACCGGCAGCGGCGAAGGCGACGAAGGAGAGCGCGTCACCGGCCACAAGCAGGCCCGTGCGCCATCCACGGGTCGAGCGTGCGGAAGAGGAGGGTGTGGGCACAGTCTCAGTAGTCACCAGTATGTCCATTCATGAGGCAAAGACCATGCGCGCGATGAGGATCATCACGACGGTATGCACGAGAAAGCCGATGATGAAGCCCCACATGAGGAAGCGAAGCCACTGCTCATCAGTCAGCGACGCGCCCCATCTCAGTCGCCTTCCCATTGGCGTGCGCACCGCCGCGACGACCCCGACAGCGACCCGCAGCCTGACCGCTGAGCGCACTGGCGAAGATTCAACCTCGTTGCGCACGGCCTCATCGCATGCGGCACAGAAGGTCCACGCTTGTCGTGGCTCAGGCACATCGCCCGTTTCCTCGACATAGCGCACAGTGCCCTTGAGACGACGGTGGCAAATCGAGCATTCCAAGGATCCGCCACTGCTCTCACGTGAGTGGTAGCTTGTCGCCCCAGAGGAGACGGTGGGTTCCATCCGCTACCTGACTCCCTAGCTAGACTGCGCGCGTCCGAGCGCCAGGCTCATTGCCCGGCGATACGCGGCAGCACGTAGATGACCGAGAAGAGAACGACCCAGACGACATCAACAAAATGCCAGTACATCTCGGCGGCGATGAACGAGAAATGCTTGTGCTGCGTGTACTTGTTCCTCAGAGCAAACGCGAGGAAGCAGATGAGTAAGAAGACCACGCCGGCCGTCACATGGAACCCGTGGAAGCCTGTCATGATGTAGAAGAACGAGCCGAACACGTTCGACTGCGGCTTGAAGCTGGCATGCACATATTCCCATGCCTGACCACTGAGGAAGATGGCGCCCAGCAGTGCGGTCAGTCCGAGGAAGAGCTTGAAGGCTCCCATATTGCCGCGATTCATCGCGCGCGAGGCCAGCATGATCGTCCCGCTGCTCGCCAGCAGGAAGCAGGTGTTGATGCTCGCGAGCACAAAATCCGGCTCCGTCGCGCCTTCGAGGTGCGCGCCGTTGCGGACGAAGGTGTAAAGAAAGGCGGCGATGAGGTTAGCGAAGAAGAAGGTCTCGGACGCGAGGAAAAAGAGCATTCCCCACCAGCCAAATGGACGCTCTTGGGTGTGGCTCTCGGAAATGGCCTTGGGAGTGGTGGCCGCGACACTCATGGATCTATTTCTCCTGGGAGTTAGAGCTCAACATGGAAAGCTTCGGTCCCCCACATATACATGCAGAAGACGATGCCGACGAGACCGACCGCAGAGATGGCAATGGTGCTCTCCATGAACATCAACCCGATGAGGGTAATGCCGATGAACATGGCGAGGAAGAGCGGCCAGAAGCTCGGCTGCGGAGCGTGGCCATGAGCTGCCTCATGCTCGCCAGTGCTCGTGCCCGCAAGCGCCTCGTCGCGCAGGTCGGCCATGCTCGGGGCAGGTGCCATCGGCGTGATCTCGCGGGCAAGCGCCGTAAAGCCGAGTGCCTCCATCAGGCGGTTTGACTCGGCCAGGTCGCTAGCATCGTTGCGCGCCAGCAGCGTCTTCACCTGCTTGAAGGTCCAGAACTGCTCAGCGTCGAGCCCTTTGGCGAGCGAGTCAAGCTGGCCATTCTGCCGCACGAAGGTCGCGGTCGCGCCAGAGGGATGCGTGTATATGACCTCGAAGTTTTCAGCCATCTTCCCACCTCAACCGAATGACAAAATATCCCTATTACTTTAGCACAGTCCAGCCCGCTGTGCGTCACTTGCTGCTCGCTGGCTGCTCAGCGCTCCCGTCGGCGTTGTGCTGCCGCTCGGCCAACCGGCGAACGTCCTCCACCTCGATGGCGATGCCACGCTGCCGCAGCGCAAGCCAGCCCACATAGGCCAGCGTGCCTAGCCAGATGGCGATATAGGCCAACACGAGAAATGTCCCACCTTGCATGTCGTGATCCTCCAGTCCAGCGATGGCCTACTCGGCGCCGTCTACATCCAGCGCGAGGCGTGCCTCACGAAGCGCTACCGTGGCGCGATCTTGTCGATAAGCGATGAGGATGAACGCCACCATCAGCGCCGTCAGCGCAGCGAATGAGAAGAGCAGTGTCACAATCCCAGACGGCGGAATGGCCGCGCTCCCGTTGCTATTCACGAAATAGTCGGTGGGCGGGTGAATGCTCCGCCACCAGCTGACCGCATAGTGCACGATTGGCACATCGGCAAAGCCCGCGATGCCCAGCACCGCGGCCACGCGCGCGCTCTGCTCGGTGCGGCCAGTGTAGAAGCGCAATAGCAGATAACTTACATAGATCAGCCACATGATGAAGGTCGTCGTCAACCGTGGATCACTCCAGTCCCAGGGTTGGCCCCATGCCGCCTGGCCCCAGAACATGCCCAGGATGAGCATCAGCGACGTATAGAGCACGCCCACCTCGGCAGCGGCACGTGCGAGCGAGTCCCAGCGAGTGTCGCGCCGCCAGAGATAGAGCGCACTGGCCACCAGCACCACGAAAAACGCTACAGAGCACAGAATCGCGTAGGGCACATGGAAATAGAGAATTCTTGCCGCGCTGCCACCGGAATCCGCGGCCACCGGCGCAACCACAAGTGCCAGCCAAACGGCAATCGGCATGAGCACCGCACTCGCCGCCAGCAGCACCAGCGCCGGATCGCGCCATGTGAGATGCCGCCAGTCAACGCCGGCCACTGGCGTGCGAGCCTGGCTCGCCTCAGCGTGAGAAGAGGGCGCGGTTGTCTGCATGTGCGTCCTACCTCCTATTCATCCATGACCTGCCCAAACGTGAGCATGCCGATACTCAAAAAGATCACATCGTACGCGATGAGCAGGCCGACCCACGGTGAGTCGTTGACCACAGGAGTAATGATCCCTTCTGTCGCCTTGACCGCAGCGATCATCACCGGGAGAAGGAGCGGAAAAGCAATCAACGGCAAGAGGATCTCGCGCGCGGCGCTGTGGGTGGTGCCCGCCGAAAACAACGTGGTCACCGTCGCGATGCCCAGCGCTCCAAGCAGCAGCACCCCAATGATATCCAGCCGGAGCACCGCCAGGCCGAAGAGCACGCCAAACACGGGAAGCAGCACGACCAGCACGAGACTGACAAACAGCATCGTTCCCAGCAGCTTCGCCACGAAGATCGCGCGCCGGTCCACAGGGCAAATGAGTAGCCTATCCATCCGCCCATAGTCTGATTCTGACGCGAATGCGCGTCCGATGCCAATGATGCCCGAAAAGAGTACCGCGATCCACAGCGCCCCTGGTCCCAGCGCAGCCTTATTCTCGACGCGCAGATCGAGCGCGAAGACGAACACCACCAGCACGACGGCAGCAAAGAACCCGCTGGCTAGCCAGACGGGGCGCCCTCGCACCTCCGCCGTGATATCCTTGCGCACCAGCGCCATAACCTGCCTGAGCGTGCTCACTCGCGGCCCCCAGTCATACTCAGCGACGCGACGCTCGGCAGATCGCCTGGCAGAGCGAAGCGCCCACCGCGCAATGTGATCGTGCGGGTCGTCACCGCGGCAAGCTGCTCGGGCATGTGTGTAGCCACCAGGGCACACCCCCCTGCTGCCGAGTGCTCGGCGACCAAGCTTCGCAGCAAGTCACGCGCCGCAGCATCGAGTCCGGTGTCTGGCTCATCCAGCAGGAGCACTGAGGGCTGGTGAAGCAACGCGCGCGCCAGCGAGAATCGCTGCGCCTGCCCGCGTGAGAGCGCCCGGCCGCGCACCTTTGTCTGACCGCCAAGCCCCACGCGATCCAACAAGGCATAGCCGCCACGCGTGCCGTCGCTCACGCCATACATGGCGGCATAGAACGCCAGGTTTTCGGCGACCGTCAGGTCGGCATAGAGCATGGGCTGGTGGCCAACATACC
>DASWAC010000323.1:0-9246 GCA_036391335.1 Ktedonobacterales bacterium | reverse complement strand
CTCGTGCATGTGCTCGGCCAGGTAATTCGAAGAGTCATAGACTTTGGCCAGCGTGCCGAGCTTGCCACCGGCCTGGGCCGCGTCGGCGGGCAGTGGTGGGAGCTGGCTGAGGTAAAGGGCCCAGCCCTTGCGGTAGATGTCGCTCAGCGCCTTGCGCTTCTCGGCGTCAGTCACCACGACGAAGTGCCATGATTGCCGGTTCCCGCCGGTGGGCGCCTGGGTCGCGATCTCCAGGCACTCACGGATGAGCTCCATCGGGACTGAGCGCGAAAAGTCGAGCCGCTTGCGCACGCTGCGCGTCGTGGTGAGCACCTCATCCGCCGAAAGGTTGAGCATATCTGCCTCCAGTTGGCCGGAACCCCTACGTCTCGCCGACATCATAACATCTGCCTGGTGCGGTGGCCTGTGCGCTAGCTGCGGGCCGCGTCGAGCAGCAAGCGCTCGCCAGGGCTGAGTGGCAGCGCTCGCGCGTCCTCGACGGGCATGAGGGTGGCCTCCAGCTCGAAGCCATCAGGCTCGCGACCTGCTGGGTCGATCGCGTCGAGTCGCGCGGCATAGACCAGCTGCAAGAAGTCGGGATAGGGATACGGGTAGCCCGCGGGCATGGGATCGCGGTGGTGAAAGTGGCGCACCCCGATGAGTCTGGGATCGCTCGCCTGCCAGCCGGTCTCTTCGCGCAGCTCGCGAGCCAGGGTCGCCAGCAGGGCCTCGCCGGGCTCGCGCCGCCCACCAGGCAAGATATGCCTGCCATGCGGGTCGCGCACTACCATCACGGTTCCCTGGCCCAGCATGATCGCGCGCACCGAGGTTACCAGATGCAGCGGTGGCGGCTCGACGGTCGCGTAGGTACGCAGGAGGAATGAGAGCGACTTCCACCGCGTGTCTTCCGAGACCGAGAGGCTCTGTCGCGCTTGCCAGATACTCAGCAATGGGTCCATGTGACCTGCCAGTGTGTTAACCTGCGTGAAAGCCTGCTCGTAGTCTAGCGTACGAGCTCGGATGTGTCGCCACCCTCGCGAAAGGATTTCCTCATGAGCCAGTCATTCCAGGCCTCTCCGGACATCTCGGCAGCGCGACATGGTTTCTTGACTGATATCTGGTATGGCGCGGTCCTGGGTGATTTCGACCGAACCAAACGCATTCCCGGCGCACTGACACAGATCATCTTTGGCTATCTTCCCGTGGTTGGCTCGATATGCGCCGCGCGCGACGCGCTGGCATGCTTGCAGCAGCGCGATGGCGTGGGTGTGCTCCTCAATGCGCTCTCGTTCATCCCGGTAGTCGGCGGCGTCGCCAAGACGCTGGATGTGGTGCATGGCACCATGCGCCTGCGCGAGGCGGCAGTCCGGCAGCGTGCTCAGGCGGCGCGCCCGAAGCGCAGCCTGCTGGCCTCACTTGGCGTGGCGCTGCTGCTCTCGCTGTTTGCCATCGTCTATGGGGTCGGCGCGGGTCTCGGCACGTGGTTCCTGCTCGATGGCGGTCACCATCTGCTGGCGGCTGACCTTGCGAAGGCGCTCGGCCTGGTGGCGCCATTCGTGCTGGTGCCGTTTGGGCTGCTGATCATGCTGATTAGCAGCATCATGGGGCGGTCGTGGCTCGGCGGCATCCTCACGCCATTTCTCATGCTCGTGGGCTTTCTGACCGCCCTACAGTTAGGACTCCCCATCCGATGAGCGACGACATCACTGTAACCCTGGCCACGCCAGACGATCTCGACACGCTCGCGCCACTCTTCGACGGCTACCGCCAGTTCTACCGGCAGCCCACCGACCTCGCGGCCGCGCGCGATTTCCTGCGGGAGCGTCTCACGCGCGGCGAATCGGTCATCTTCTTGGCGTGGCGTGGAGGCAACGCGGCCGGCTTCACCCAACTCTACCCGACATTCTCCTCCGTCTCGATGAAGCGGCTATGGATTCTCAACGACCTCTTCGTGGTGGCAGATGCGCGCCGCGCTGGCGTGGCCCAGGCGCTGCTGGAGCGCGCGCGGCGGCACGCGGTGGAGACGGGCGCGAAGGGGCTCACGCTGCAAACCGCCCGCGACAACATCCCTGCGCAGGCCCTCTACGAATCCCTCGGCTGGACGCGTGAGCAGATGTTCTACGCCTATAATTTGCTCGTCTAAGGCTGGGCCGCCATAACCCATGGCGCCCGACCTAGGGCGTCGTGACGATGAGGTTCGTGAACACCGCATCGGTGCCCGTGATAGTGCCCAGGAAGACACCTAGCTCCCCGGTGGTGAAAGTCGCGTCCGAGGCTTCGCCCACCTGAGCGCCGTTGACGAAGAAGGTGAAGTGGGATCCGCTCATACGCACACGCATGGTATTCGGCTGATTGAGTCCCTGGTGAAGCGCGGTGACATTGCTCCCCGTGGCGATATCGCCCGCGCGCTTGCCGCCGACGATCTTGTCGAAGATCCAGTCGCCTTCGCTATCTATGATGAAGTGATACTCATTTCCACTGGACACTCTGCGCACAGCCACGCCATAGGCGACACCAGGGTCACCGGCGAGCTGCCGAACGGTGACGGTCACTTCGGCAGCCTGAAATGCACCGGCCGGGGCGAAGCAGACATAGCCGGGCGACACGTGGTAGCCATCACCGGCAAATCTGCAATGAGTCACGCTCCAGCCTCCATGGTCCGACGTGAGGGAATCCTGGTAGGCGATGTGGGTCCACGCGCCAGGCTCCAGTGAGGCCACCGGAGTGGCATTGGCACCACCCAGCTGCCGCTGTGCCGCCAGACGACTGAGCAGCCCCGGCGCAGCCGCCACGGTGGCGACGCAGCCGCCAGCGACGAGCACGCTAGCGACGACGATCCCGATGATGAGGCTCAGTGGCGAGCGCTTGCGCCGTGGTGGCCTGGCCAGAGGCGGCGCAGCCTGCCACGGGGGTGGCGCGCCATATGCCTGCGGGACGTAGCCTCCTGGTGGCGCGTAGCCCTGCGGCGAGTAGGGAGGCGCGAGTGGACGCGATGGTGGCGCCTGCTGCGGCATGGTGAAATTGGGCTGATCGAGCAGCCAGGCAGATGCTGGCTCACCATGTTGGGTCGTGGGTGGGGCGACCGGCGCGGGCCGTGGGAAAGGCGGCTCGACCCGGAAGGACGGCTGGGCGAGCGGCACGGATGGCGCGGCGGCGCCCGGTGGGGGCAGAAAAGCGCCGCAGTGGAAGCACTGAGGCCCATTGAGATGGCTTCCCAGGCGGCCACACTGGCGACACTTCACTGTGAACTGGCGTGAATCCGTGGCCATGCGACGTCTCCCTCTCGACTCACGCCTGAGCGTCGGGCTGAGCGATCCCTGTGGCGCCGCGTCCTCTTCTCAGCGCCAGGCACTCTGTGGCTCAGGCGGCTCCCGTTGCGTACCAGGATACACTATCGTGGCAAGCTTGGCTGAGCCGGACCCCGATGGCGCGATGCGCTCACGCGAAGAGGAGCCGGTCGAGTCCGCGCACCAGGCCCGTGACCTCCATGACCTTGCGCGCCGCCAGAAGGGTTCCGCCGACATACGGCTCGGCGCTGGCGCCCGCATCATGGCGGATGGTCAGGCGCTCATCGGGCTGCCCGAAGATCGTCTCGAACGCGATCACATAGCTTGGCAGGCGGATGGAGTGGACCTGTGTTCCCTCGATCGTCGCGCCACGCGCCTCTCGTGGCCCGTGGGTGTCTTCGATGCCAACCTCCAGCCGGCTCCGTGAGACTGTCGCGAGCTCTTCCGCCAGCTCACGCGCCGTTCCGCTGGGCGCGTCGATCTTCGTGGCGCTCGCATAGTCAACGATCTCCCATGAGGGGAGATAGCGCGCCGCGATGAGGGCGAAATGCTTGGCCAGCGCAGCGGTGATGGAGAAGTTGCCTGCCGCGATGACACCAAGGCGCCGCTCGTGCGCGCGCTGCTCGATCTCCGCGTAATCGCTCGCCACCAGCCCTGACGTGCCCACGACCACACGCACCCCTTTGTCGAGCGCGGCCAGCGTGTGGCCCTTCACCACATCGGGCCCGGTGAAGTCAATCAGCACATCCGCGGGCGACGCCAGCGCTTCGTCGAGAGTCGCCGCGATGCGCACCTGCGCCGTCGCCTGCCCCAGCGCCTCCCCGATATCCGCTCCGGCGTCTTTTCGCGCGAGCGCGCCCACCAGCGCGAGATCGCTCGACGCCAAGATGGCGCGGACCACCGCGCTGCCCGTCCACCCGGTCGCGCCGGCGACACAGACTCGAATAGCCATGGCTCAACGTCCTTTCCTGTGCCCTTGCTCTCTGTTTGATGCTAGCACGTCTTTGGGCATCTCTATGTTGCCGCGAGTGGTCGGCGTGATAGCATATCAGCAACATCATTGGAAGGATGACCCCGACTATGCGCAGCACGACTCACCGCACCGGCTATCTCGACGCCCTCAAACACCGTGTCTTGCTCTTCGACGGCGCCATGGGCACGCAGATCATGGCTCGCGAGCTGGCTCCGGCGGATTATGGCGGCGAGAAGACCGATGGCTGCCCTGAGATCCTCGTGCTGACGCGGCCCGATGTGATCCGCGATATCCACAGCGAATATCTCGCGGCGGGCGCCGACGTGCTGGAAACGGATACGTTCACCGGCACGCGGCTCAAGCTGGATGACTATGCGCTGGGTGAGCGCACCCACGAGATCAACGTGGCCGCCGCCCGGCTGGCGCGTGAGGCCGCCGATGCCTTTTCCACCCCAGAGCGTCCCCGGTTCGTCGCCGGATCCATGGGGCCAACGGGCATGCTGCCCTCCTCGGATGATCCCTCGCTCAGCGCGATCACCTATCAGCAGCTCGCGGCGCTCTATCACGAGCAAGCCAAAGCCCTGCTGGAGGGTGGTGTGGATCTGCTGCTCATCGAGACCAGCCAGGATATCCTCGAAGTGCGGGCCTCTATCACGGGCATCCGCCGGGCGCAGGCCGAGACAGGCATCATGACGCCCATCCAGGCGCAGATCACCCTCGATACCAGCGGGCGTATGCTACTGGGCACTGACGTGATGGCGGCGGGTGCCATCCTCTATCACCTGCGAGTGGATATCGTGGGGCTCAACTGCTCCACCGGACCAGAGCACATGCGCGAGCCAGTCGGCTGGCTCACCAGCGCGATCCCATTGCCGATCTCGACGATCCCCAACGCCGGGCTTCCGCTCAACCGCGACGGCAAAGCCATCTATCCCATGGAGCCGCTGCCGCTGGCTGAGGCGCTGGCCGAGTTCGTCAGTGAGTTTGGCGTGAATGCCGTCGGCGGCTGCTGCGGGACGACGCCGGAGCACATCCGTCGCGTGCGTGAGCGCCTCGATGGGCTGGACTCCGCCGCATTGCGCCGCCCACTTGAGCGGCTGGAGCGCTTCGACGACGAGACCCGCGAGCGCACCGGGCTGCTGCTGGCCTCCGCCGTGCGCGCGACCTCACTGACCCAGGTGCCGCCGCCGCTGCTGGTGGGCGAGCGGGTCAACTCGCAGGGCAGCCGAAAGATCAAGAGCGCGCTGCTCGACGACAACTACGACACGGTGCTCACCGTTGGTCGCGAGCAGGTCGAGGGCGGCGCGCACGTGCTGGATGTCTGTGTGGCGCTGACCGAGCGGGCCGACGAGGGCGAGCAGATGGCTCAGTCGGTCAAGAAGCTGGAGATGGGCATCGAGGCCCCGCTCTTCTTCGACTCGACCGAGCCGAAGGTCATCCAGATGGCGCTGGAGACCTACCCCGGCCGTGGTGTCATCAACTCGGTGAACCTGGAGGCCGGGCGCGGCAAGATGGATACGCTGCTGCCGCTGGCCCGCGAGCATGGGGCCGCGGTCGTCGCTCTGGTGATCGATGAGGAGGGCATGGCGCGCACTGCCGAGCGCAAGGTGGCCGTCGCCCGGCGCATCCACCAGATCGCCACGGAAGACTATGGCCTCCGCCCGCAGGCGCTCCTCTTCGACGCGCTGACCTTCCCGGTCACCACCGGGCAAGAAGAGCTCCGCGATAGCGCCGTGCAGACACTGGAAGGCATCCGCCGCATCAAGACCGAGCTGCCGGGCGTGCTGACCATCCTTGGTGTAAGCAATGTCTCGTTCGGCGTCGCGCCACATGCCCGTGCCGCGCTCAACAGCGTCTTCCTGCACCACGCCGTTGCCGCCGGTCTGGATGCTGCCATCGTCAATCCCGCGCACATCACGCCCTATGCCGAGATTCCCGAAGAGCAGCGCGCGCTGTGCGATGACCTGCTCTTGAACACTCGTGAAGATGCCCTGGCCCGCTTCATCGCCTTCTATGAGGCCCACGGGACTCCGGCGGCGCAGCGCGAGCAGGCCGACCCCACCGAAGGGCTCAGCCTGGACGAGCGCATCCACTGGCAGGTGCTGCACCGCCGCAAGGAAGGCATCGAGACGCTGATCGACGCCTCGGTAGCTGCCCGCGCCGTGGGCATGGAGCCCGGCGCCGAGGGCGCGCCCACCCGCCCAGAGGGGGCCCCCGCGCCCGGCGAGCCGCTCGACGGGTGGCAGACGACCTCCACGCTTTCCGCCGCTGCCGTCACTGTGCTGAACGAAGTGCTGCTGCCCGCGATGAAAGACGTGGGCGACCGCTTCGGCGCGGGAGAGCTGATCCTGCCGTTCGTGCTGCAGTCCGCCGAGGTGATGAAGCGCGCGGTGGCGCATCTGGAGCGCTATCTGGAGCGGCAAGAGGGATACACCAAGGGACGTGTCGTGCTGGCCACCGTCTTTGGCGATGTGCACGACATCGGGAAGAACCTCGTCAACACGATCCTCTCGAATAACGGCTATACAGTCTATGACCTGGGCAAGCAGGTGCCCATCAACACGATCATCGAGAAGGCCATCGAGGTGAAGGCCGATGCCATCGGCCTCTCGGCGCTGCTGGTGAGCACCTCGAAGCAGATGCCGCTGTGTGTCGCCGAGCTGGACCGCCGGGGCCTGCGCGTGCCCGTGATGATCGGCGGGGCGGCGATCAACCGCGCCTATGGCCAGCGGGTGCTCTTCGTCGGCGAGGATGCCGAGCGCCATTCGTATGAGCCGGGCGTCTTCTATGCGCGTGACGCCTTCGAGGGTTTGCACCTGATGGATCAGATCACCGATCCTGAGCAACACGGCGCCCTGCTGGAACGCACCCTCGCCGAGGCCGCAGCCGCGCAGCAGCGCCAGGCCGCCCGCGCCGCGAAGCCCGCGAGCGAGGCGGTGACCGTGCTGATAAAGCGCGCCCCCGCGCCGCGCCTCTCGCCACCGTTCTGGGGGCCGCGTGTGCTCGACCGGGTTGCCATCGAAGATGTGGCTGCCTATCTCGATAAGAACGCTCTCTTCCGTGGACGCTGGGGCGGTGTGGCGCACGGCGCCGAGTTCGACCGTCTCGCTCGCGAGGAATTCGAGCCACGGTTGGAGCACCTGCTGCGCGTGGCGCGTAACCGCCGCCTGTTGCACCCGAAGGCCGTCTACGGCTACTTCCCGGCGCGGCCCGAAGGCGACACCCTGCTGGTGCTCGACCCGGCCGACCACGATCGCATCGTCCAGCGGTTCGGCTTCCCGCGCCAGCGTGATGGTGAGCGACTCTGCCTGGCGGACTACTTCGCCACGGAGGATGGCTCGCCGGCGGTGGTCGGATTCCAGGTGGTGACGATGGGCGCTCGCGCCTCACACGAGGTCGAGCGGCTGCAAGCCGAGGGCAGCTATACCGACGCCTACTTCATCCATGGGCTCTCGGTGCAGATGGCCGAGGCCATGGCCGACTATGTGAATGCGCGGATCAACAGCGACCTGAGCTTCCCCGACGCCAAGCGCTATAGCTGGGGCTATGCTGCCATTCCTGACCTGGCCGATCACGAGCGGGTCTTCGACCTGCTAGGCGTGAGCGAGGCCATCGGCGTGAGCCTCACCGAGGCGCATCAGCTCGTGCCCGAGCAATCTACCGCCGCGATCGTCGTGCCACATCCCGAGGCCGTCTATTTCGCCGTGCGCTAGGGGCGGGGGAGAGATCGAGCCGCATTCCTGGCATTGACTCAGCGGAGGCCGAAGGTCTGTCACGCACCCCGGCCCGCTCTTCCTGCCTCGCTTGCGAGGGCAGGGGGCATCTGCTACACTGCGCAAGCCGCCACCTGCTCATGAGGGCGGCATCGCCAGCAGAGGAACCCAGCTATGTGGAGCGCGTATCTCGACTCTAATCCCCTCCGGGCCGCCGCCACACGGACCCTCGGGCGCGCTTCGCGACGAGCCTACTATGGTCCTTTTGCGCCGCTGCGAGTGCGTGACCTTGGCAAGCCCGCGCTGCCCGGCGGCAAATGGGTGCGGGTGAGCAATCGTGTCGCGGGCATCTCCCCTGAAGAGGTGCGCCTCATCCATCTGGAATCCAACCGGCGGGCCTCGGCGATGGCGCTGCCGCGCAGGCGCACCTGGCTGGGGCGTGAGGTCGTCGGCGAGGTGATCGAGGTGGGCGCCGGCGTTCGCTTCCTGCGGCAGGGTGACCGCGTGGCCTGGCAGCTGGATCAGTGTTGTGCCACCTATGAGATCGAGCCACCATGCCGGCACTGTGCCGCTGGAAATTATGCCCTGTGCGAAAACCGCTATCTCACCGGCCCCGAGCCCATCGGCGCGGGCTGGGGCGACGAGATGGTCTTGCACGAGCATCAGCTTTTCCTCGTGCCTGACACCATGACCGATGAGCAAGCGGCCCTGCTGGACCCCACCGCTTCCGCGCTGCACGCTGTGTTGCGCCATGTGCCCGCGCCGGGCAGCCAGTCCCTCATCATGGGTGCGGATGTGTCGGCGCTGCTGGTGATCCAGTGTCTGCGAGCGATCTCGCCCAATGCCCACATCACCGTCGTGCCCCGATACAACTTTCAAGTGGAGATGGCCACCCTCAACGGCGCGAATGAAGTGCTCTATCCCGATGATGGGACATCAGGCGCGGCGCGGCTGAGTGGGGCGCGTCACCTGAAATCGCGCTTTGGGCCGGATATGCTGCTGGGCGGCTTCGATGTGGTCTATGACACCAGCGGCACTCAGGGCTCGCTGCAACGGTCGCTGCAATGGGTGCGCGACGGCGGCGCGGTGGTGCTGGCCGGCCACAGCTATACGCCCGCACATCTCGACTTCACCCCTATCTGGCATCGCGAGATCACCGTCATCGGCGCGCTCACCCATGGCGCCGAGACGATCGCGGCAAACGCCGCCACTGCGGATAGCACGCCGTCGAACCTGGTCGGCACCATCTCGCTGGCCGCCAGCATGATCGCCGAGCGCCGACTGGCTCCGGAGC
>DASWAC010000322.1:0-5828 GCA_036391335.1 Ktedonobacterales bacterium | reverse complement strand
GATGCCCTCCGATGACCACTCCAATGCCTGGCCCGCGCCGCCCCAGAATGGGCTTCATGGTTCCCATCGCCGAGGGGAATATGAATGGGAAGACTCCACGCTGGGCTGATTTCGTCGCCATGGCACAGGCCGCCGAGGCCGCGGGCTTCGACTCACTGTGGTTCGCGGATCACCTGCTCTATCGCTTTCCGGAGGTGGATGAGAGCGGCCCGTGGGAGGCGCTGAGCATCATCGCCGCCATCGCCGCCGTGACGAAGCGGATCGAGATTGGGGCGCTGGTGGCCTGCACGTCGTTTCGGAACCCCGCGTTGCTGGCGAAGATGGCCGACACGATTGATGAGATCAGCGGTGGGCGGTTCATCCTGGGGCTGGGCGCGGGCTGGCACCAGCCGGAATATGACGCGTTTGGCTATCCCTTCGATCATCTGGCCAGCCGCTTCGAGGAGGCCGTCACCATTATCACGGGACTGTTGCACGAGGGACGGGTGAACTTCGCCGGGCACTATTACACCGCGCGCGACTGCACCCTGCGGCCTCGCGGTCCCTCGCCCAGAGGGCCGCGCATCCTCATTGGCGCCAAACAGCCGCGTATGCTGCGCCTGGTCGCGAAGCATGCCGACGCCTGGAACACGTGCTGGCATGATGATCCACAGGCCGTCGCCGACGCGTGGAAGAATGCGCTCACTGCGTGCGCCGACACCGGACGCGATCCGGCCACCCTGGAGCTCACGGTGGGCGCCGTGGCCGCGCTGCTGGCTCCCGACGAGGCTCGGAAGCCGGACGGCCCCAAGATCGCAGGCTCACCAGAGGAGGTCGCCAAAGGCCTCATGGGCTTCGCCGAGGTCGGCGCGACGCACCTGATCGTGCATGGCGCCCCGCGTGATGCCGCAGGCATCGAGCGCTATGGCGAGGTGATCCGCCTGATGGACGAGATGGCAGGATAAGCGTGCGTGGTGCAGCGCTCGGTGCTCGGACCCTCACCCCATTCTCTCCCTATCGAATGGGGTGACTTCTGGCATCGGAGGCTCCTTGCGCGGAGTGAGCCTCCTTCTCGGGGGTGAGTGTCTTCTCGAAATAGAGCTGCTGATGACCCAGCGGCCAGTCATGGGCCACGCCACACAGGGAGTAGCCCAGCTTGGGGTAGAGCTCAGGCGCCTGGAAGCTATGGGTGTCGAGCACCGCCTGGGCGCAGCCCCGCACCACCGCCTCGCGCTCGGCGGCGCCAAGCAGTCGTGAGCCGAGGCCCTGGCCCCGCAGCGACTCGTGGACCCAGAGCTGTTCCACCAGGAGCGTATGCCCCCAGGTGAAGCCGCACAGCCCAGCGATGATCTGGCCGCCGGCGTCGCGCGCGAAGATAGCCAGTGGGGCATAGTCATCGTAGCCGGTCGTCGCGATGTTGTACGCGTTCAGCTGATCCTCCACGAAGGCGACGTCGCGCGGGCTTGGCGCGTGCTCGATGGTGATAGTGCTCTCATCTGATGGCATGGGGTGACCTCATTCACTGTGGCAGTCTCTGGCTCGCGCCATTCCTCCACGCCCGGGCTGAAGCCGAGCACGGAATGAGGGCAGCTTCCCACCGGCATGGCTGGGCTCCTGGCGGAGGCGGAGATGGCGCCAGGCGCACTATAGCACGCGCGCCACGCGCTTGCGGGAACGATGGCGCGTTGCTATACTCGCGGCACTCGAGGGAATGTCATGAGCCAACTCTAAAAAGGAGTCCTATCCTATGCCGCCTATCCGGTTCGCGAGCGGACTGTTGCTGTGCCTGGGTGCCTCGCTGCTGGCCGGCTGTGGAGGGTCGTCACCGGCAAAGGTGAGCGCCACGGCGACCGCGACGACGGGCCTCATCACGACTGCCGTGCCCCGGCCCACCGCGACCACGAATCCTGCCCTGGTGTGCAGCGCCAGCACGCTGCAGGCAAGTGACGGGCCTATCACCCAATCTGGTGCGATCGTGATGCAGGTAAAGCCCAATCTGCTCTCGGCATCGGGACAATATCGGCTCCCCGACACGGTGGGCCAGAGCCCCTCGATCGTGAGGAGTTTTCAGACGGCTAGCGAACAATATGCCGTGGCAGTCAACATTACTTCCTATGTGTTCACGATCTGCAATACGGGGCCACAGGCGGTCACGCTGAGCGCGGTCACGGTGGAGCTGACGCAGCTGACGCCGCTGGCGTCAACGGTTCTCTGGGCTGACATCTGCCATAGCACCTATCAGAGGCCAATTGGTGTGCACGCCGGGGGGTGTGGCGGCGGAATCGGCGCCGACAGCATGGGCACCGCGACCTTCCCTGCCAACACGCAGGCGGGTGCCCGTGCCACGCTGACCGACGACGCGCACGTCTTTCCACTGGCGATCGCGCCTTCCCGCAGCGTCACCGGGGTCGCCACCATCGCCGGCCTGAGCACCCCCGGCACGTATACGTTTACCCTCCGCTTCGCCCTGGGCGCGACGACGGCGAGTGTCGCGACAGCGCCCATGCCAGCCCACCTGTCCAACCAACCGTGGACCGGCGACACATGCGTGAGCCCGGCCATGCAGAGCCAGATTCCCACCAGCGGGACTGACGCGTGGATCTGCCCACCGACAGCCTAGCGTGTCGTCTGGGCCAGTGGGCTAGGTCGGTGCGGCGTAACCTGTTATCATGGTGTCCAGTCGCCGAGGCGGCTTCCCAGGTGGACAGATGATGACGTAGGAGGCGCGCGGCGTCCATGGATGAGATAATCAAGGTCGTGCTGTTGGGGTTATTGCAGGGCGTCGCCGAGCTCTTCCCCATCAGCAGCCTCGGGCATACGGTGATCATTCCTGGCCTGCTGGGCTGGGGCAACCTGATCGAGGACAAGAGCTTCCTGCCCATCGTGGTGACACTGCACCTGGGCACGGCTATCGCGCTGGTGCTCTATTACTGGCGTGATTGGGTCGCGCTGGTGCGCGCGTTCTTCAAGACCGCGATTGCCGGGCGTCTCGATGCCGACCCGCAGGGCAAGACAATCTGGCTGGTGATCATCGGCACCATCCCGGTCGGCTTCCTCGGGCTCTTCCTCCAAGAACCCATCCAGAAGATCTTCTTCTCCTCCGCGTGGCCTGTGCTGCCTGCCGCTTTTCTGTGCCTCAATGGGGCGATCCTGCTCATGGGCGAGTGGCAGCGCCGGCAACAGGAGCCGGTGGGGGTGAGCCGGATCAAGCAGGAGATGGCGTTTCTCGCGATCAATGACCTGACTTTCAAGCAGGCAGTCCTCATTGGGCTCTCGCAGGCAGCCGCGCTGGTTCCGGGGATCTCACGCTCAGGCGTGACGATGGTGGCCTCGATGCGCGCGAAGCTGAGCCACGAGGAGGCGCTGCGGTTCACCTTTTTGCTGGCGACCCCCGTGATCTTCGCGGCGGGCCTGCTCAAGGTGCCGGAGCTGTTTTCGCCTGGGGTGACCAGCACGACTCAGCTGGCCGCATTGCTTGGTGGCGTTGTGGCGGCGATCGCGGCCTTCTTGAGTGTGCGCTTCCTCGCGAAGTACTTCGAGGCCGGACGACTCACGCCATTTGCCTATTACTGTGTGGGGGCGGGGCTCGTCTCGTTCCTCATCTTCGCGCCGCTGGCCCTGGGGCTCTTCACGCTTCCCTGGGCGCACTAGCGCATGGCGCGCCGTCTCATCGCCGAACTGGAGGATGTTCGATGAAGCTAGGCCTGATCGTTGTTGGCATCATCTGTGTGCTCATCGGGGTGTATTACCTCATCCCCGGCATCAACCACGTGCTGGCGAGCCCGCCCGCCGAGATCCACGTGAAGCATGCGCTGGTCTTCTTCGCCGCGGCAGTGGTGGCGTTCATCGGCTCACGCTTCGTGGGAGCCAGGAATTAGGCTCCCTGCCGAAGCAGATGCGGTCATCCATGATGGGTGGCCGCATTTTTCTTGGGCTATTCATGGGCGGGGAGTGCTCTCCCCTCGCGCGGCACGCTCGCCAGGCGTTACGCTGTCTGCTTTGGGGGCAGCTTCGCGCCGGGGAGCCACCAGTTCCACCGGCCCAGCAGGCGCATGGTCGCGGGCACCAGCAGTGAGCGGATGATCACTGCATCCACCAGCACGGCGGCTGTCATGCCGACTCCGGCCTCCTTGGTGATGGTGATGCTGGTAAAGGCGAAGGCGCCCGTCACGATCACGAAGAGGAGCGCCGCGTTGGTGATGACACCGCCGGTCTTCTCGATGCCACGCGCCACGGCAAAGGTGTTATTCCCCGTGCGGTGCCACTCCTCGCGGATGCGTGAGAGCAGGAAGACCTCGTAGTCCATCGAGAGGCCAAAGAGGATGCAGAAGAGCATGATGGGCATCGTGCTGTCGATGAAGCCCTGGGTCTGATAGCCCAGCAGGCTCGCGCCCACGCCCCATTGGAAGACTGCCACCATCACGCCGTATGCCGCCGCCACCGAGAGCAAGTTCATCAGGATGGCCTTGAGGGGCAGCACCGCCGAGCGGAACATGAGCAGGAGGAGGATGTAGGTGGCGATCAGGATGAAGGCCACGGCACGCGGGAAGTTGGAGTAGAGGTAGCTATTGAAATCTTGGGAGATGGCCTGGAAGCCGCCCACGCTGACCTTGAGTCCCTGCGCCGCGTCGCGGTGGGCCCGCAGATCATCCACCATGGCGCCACCGGTGGCCGTGTTGACCGGCGCAGTGGACTTCATCGTGATCAGGGTGACATTCCCGGCAGCCATCGAGCTGACGAGATCGCGCAGCGCGGGCACTTGCTTGTAGGCGCCAGTGCTATAGAGCGTGAGGAGCTGGTCCTTGGGCAGGGCTTGCCCCTGTGGGCCGGTGGGGAATTGGGTGAGGCTGACCACTCCGGCGGAATACCCACGCTGGGTGAGCCACGTCGTATAGGCGTCCACCCGGTGGATGTTGGTCTCGCTGAGGATGCTGGAGCCATCGGCGCTCTCCAGCGCGATCACGACGGGGTAGTCCACACGGTCGGGGAATTGCTGGTTGAGGATATCGAGTCCCTGGCGCGCTTCCGCGGAGGCCGGCAACGTGTGGCCATCGGCGGTGCCGACGTTGAGCGAGAAGACCGGCCAGCCGATCGCGACCAGCAGGGCGCTGACCGCGACGATGACGAGCACCGGGCGACGCATCACGGCCATCGCGAGCCCATGCCAGAAGCGGCCGCCCTCGGCACGCTCGCTGGTGGTGACGATCCGGCTGAGCAGCGGCACACGCAGCGCGTTCACCCGATGCCCCAAGATGCCCAGCACCGCCGGGAGGAGCGTGAGCCCGGCCATGACAGCGACGGCGACGACCAGCATCCCCCCGATGCCCATGGAGGTGAGCAGCCCAAGGCCGATCAGCAACATGGCCCCAAAGCCGATGATCACCGTGAGACCGCTGAAGAGGATGGCCTCGCCGGCGGTGGCGACGGTCCACGCGACGGCCTCGCGCACGGTCTCGCGTGTGCGCAGCTCATCGCGGAAGCGGCGCACCATGAAGAGGCTATAGTCGATCGAGATGCCCAGCCCGACGATGGAGGCGATGCTGAGCACGAAGACGCTGGTGGTGTATTGCTGGGCAACGAGATAGACACCCGCCAGCGAGATGGGCACCGCGACCATCGCCAGCAGCAGGGGCAGGCCCGCCGCAACGAGGGTGCCAAAGACGATGACCAGCACGACGAGCGCGATCGGCAGCGCCCTGACTTCGGCCTGCTCATTCTGCGCGTTGGTGATCTGGGTGAACTCGCGGTAGATGGCGGGTCCATCCGTCAGATAGGTCTTGGCGGGACCCGTCGGGACGGCCTTGCGCACATCAGGAACCATCGCCTCGGTCACGGATTGGTCGGAAGAG
>DASWAC010000321.1:0-13681 GCA_036391335.1 Ktedonobacterales bacterium | reverse complement strand
TCGTGGCGGCCGGTGTTTCGAGGGTCGGGGGCAGTGGGCTGCTCATATGATCGATACCTCCGCGGGCGCGCCAGCGCCCCCTGTGGGCTGCCGGCGCAAAAAGGTGAGAACTTCCCAATGAAGCTGTTCCCATTGTGCCGTGGGCGTCTCTCGCTCACATCACACGGAGGCAGAAATCCGTCACAGCCAGATCACGGCGAATTGCCGCCTTCTCCTGGCAGGCCGACGATCTCCATCAAGGTGAGTGCATTCGACGACGTCGCCAGCCCCGGCAACAGCCGGTAGTCGAAGCGCATGACGGGGCCATTCTCACCGCGAGTGAAGTGCTCACTAAAATGTGACTTCTGGCTGATAGCGTCCATCTCGGGTGAGGCCGCCAGCGTCAGGTCGTGCGTCGAGACCACGCCGGTCGCGCCTAGCTGGGTCAGGTGCCGCAGCACCCGGCGGGCCGCGATCTGCCGCTCACTCGTGTTGGTCCCGTGGAGCATCTCATCCAGCAAGAAGACCGGCAGTCGGTCCCCCGCCGTGCTTGCAGCTGTCATCTCGTCCATCACAAGACGCAGGCGATAGAGCTCGGCCATATAATAGGAGACGCCCTCGGTCAGCGAGTCACGCACGCGCATGCTGGTGGCGAGTGTCACCGGTGGCAGCCGCAGTGCCGTCGCGCAGACGGGGCCTCCCAGCTGCGCCAGCACGATATTCACGCCCAGCGCCCGCAGCAGGGTGCTCTTTCCCGACATATTCGAGCCTGTCACCAGCAGGAAGGTCCCCGGCGGGCCCACGGTCACAGCGTTGCCCACGCAGACCTCTGGCGCCAGGAGTGGATGCCCCAGATCTTCTCCGCTGACAAGACTGCTCGCGAGCGGCGTGATCTCAGGGAGCGCCCAGGCGGGATTCTCGAAGCGCAGCGCGGCCAGCGCCGAGAGGGCATCGAGCTCCGTAAGGGTGTCGGCCCAGATACGCGCCCTCGCGCCATAGCGGGTGCGCCAGCCTTCGAGCAGCCAGAGCACATGAAAGGTGTAGAGGGTGGCCACCTGCACGATGGCAAAGAGCCAGCTCAGGCGGAAGTCAACCGCCGAGAGGATGCGCTGGAGCGCGCCAAGGCCCTCCATCGCCGTGGGCGCCTCATCGCGCAGCACGCCGCGCAGCCGCGCCAGCCGTGGCGCGGTGAACGCGTGGCCGCCGGTGATGCCCGCCATCTCACGCCAGGGCAGAAAGGTGGCGCGCCGGTCTGAGACGGCGTCTATCCGCTCTTCGACGGCCTTCCCACCGAGGAATTGCACGACGAGATTCCCCAGCAGCGCCAGGATCCACCAGGGGCTGTGCACCACGCCGGTCACCTGGAGAATCGCCAGCGCGACCAGCGCCAGCGGGAGGAGACGGCTGGCCCAGACCAGCGCGGGCCGCCGCCGCAGCCAGGGCTCACCCTCGGCCCACGCCAGAAACCGCTCCAGCCCGACAGCGCTCAGCTCCGACTGGCGACCCGCCTGGGCCAGCTCCCACCGCAGGTCCACCGCTCCGGCCAGCTCGCTCACAGCGGCCTGCCGCTCGCCAATCTCGTCTGGTGATGCGGGCGAGAGCATCCACTCGCGCAGTCGCGCCAGCCCCAGCAGGGTCCCCGTGCCCCCCAGCAGATGCAGCAGCGAGCCATGGCCCATCAGGTCCAGATCGGCGGCATAGGGGTGGCCCTCTGGCGCGGGTGTGGCGTCGCGCAGGGGGAGCGCCAACCAGTCACGCCGCAGCCGCGCCTCACCCTCGGCGGCGAGCTGGCAGAGCAAGTCGGCCCGGCGATAGGCCGCGTCACGTCGCGCCTGCACCGCGAAGAGCGCCACGAAAGCGACGAAGGCGAGCGCCGCGACGATCCACAGCCAGCGCGGCAAGCCAAAGACAGGCAGCAGACTGGCGATGAGCGCGAGGAAGAAGGCGGCAACGGTGAGGTTCGCGCTGAGGTTGCGCCCCTGGTCGGCGGCGGCTCGCTCGGCGGCGTAGCGCTCGCGCCGGGCGGCATAGAGGTCAGCCGGGCTGACGCGGGCAGGCGCGTCTTCGGTCGTGGTGGTCATGGGCACTCCAGGGTAAGCACTGAAGTGGATTGTACACCGGAGTGATGCGACAGCATCAGGCACAGCTCCCAGGCCGCCGCCTGTGACCGGCCGGGCGTGGCCCTCGTCTGGCCATGTGGATTGCCCCGCCCTGGGCAATCTGCTATACTACCTTGGTATCTTGCTCACTCTGTCTAGCGCAACGACAGGACGTGTGGGCGACACCGAATACGTCCGCACCCTGTGGAGGTCATGATGCCGAATATTAAATCGGCCAAGAAGCGTGTGCGCATCGAGGCGGGCCGCCGCCTGCGCAACCATTCCGTGAAGTCAGCCACCCGCACCTTCGTCACCAAGGCGCGCTCGGCCATCGCCACGGACGCATCCGCTGCTACAACCGAAGAGGCCGTTAAAGAGGCCATCAGCAACCTGGACCGCGCCGCGTCCAAGGGGATCATTCACCCCAATAACGCCGCGCGCCGCAAGTCACGTCTGATGGCGCGCCTGCATACCGCCCAGGTGGAGGCTGCCGCACCCAAGGCGACCAAGGCCGCCACCAAGACGCGCAAGTCCACGACGACGAAGACAACCAAGACCACGAAGCGCTCATAAGCCGCGCATCGGGCCTGGCAACGTCTCATGGGAGCTCGTATCTACGGGCTCCCATTTGTCGTGTCTGCCTCACACCACATCCAGCGACGCGACCCAGGT
Source organism: Ktedonobacterales bacterium (assembly GCA_036391335.1). Taxonomy (GTDB): domain Bacteria; phylum Chloroflexota; class Ktedonobacteria; order Ktedonobacterales; family JADMIN01; genus DASWAC01. The sequence continues at coordinate 10,931 of DASWAC010000321.1, read as the reverse complement.
CTCGCCGCCGGTGGATTCAGCCAGCGCCTTGAGAGTGAGCAGCTGCTTGCGCATCATGATGAGGTCGCCCAACGGCAAGAACCAGCGCATCAGCGCCGGCAGCCCGCGCCGCGGATAGCGCACCAACAGCTTTGCCACCAGCCGGCTCTGCGACGGGCCGAAGGGCGTCACTACGTAGCTCAGTGCGATCTGGCCGAAGAGAGCTACCGCGCCGCGCGAGGCCATCTGCACCGTGATCTGCTGGTCGGGGACGAACTCCGCGAGCTCGAAGACCCGCATGACTCGCTGCCCCGGAGCGAGGTTTTCCACACCAGGAGTGAGCCGGCGCGGGCTCTGTCGTCCGCCATTGTCGATCCAGTCGAAGGTATAGGGCGCGACCCGCAGCTGGCACAGCCAGCGATAAATGACCCGTGGCGGCACGTTGACACTGACCGCACGAAAATAGGCCGCGTCCGCTTCGGGGAGATAGCGATCGCAGGGATAGCGCCGCTCGCGCTCGGCACGCGTGGAGCCCCACGTCGCGGCGATCCCTCGTCTCGCGCGGGGAAGGTTGTGTGGTCTCATAGGGGGGAGCATCCTTGTGCGAAACGGGTGGCGCCGCACTCTTTTGTAACTGCCGCTTACCGTTGGTCGCATATACAGTATAGGGAAGAGTGCGCACGAGAGGGAACATCGTGTCGCCATCCGTGAAACGGAGGCATCTCGAGATGCAGCAACAGCCCACGCCCGCCCGCCGCCAGCGAGCAGGCTCGCGCACGATGCCCGTGGCGCCCCCGCCAGCCGTCAGCACGCCTGCGGACTCTGAGGGGCCCGCGCTCACCGCCGAGGATTTCGGTCACCTGGTAGATGAGGATCTGCCGCCTGATTTCTTCGACCAGCCTGCGCCTGAGCCGCCGACCATGTTTGGGCTTTCGCGCAGGGTCGCTTACCTGATCATCGCGGGCGCGGTCGTCTTCCTTCTGGCCATCATCGCGTTCTTCGTCTTCGCCACGATCCTGGGCTGGTGGCCCGTCGTGCTGGATATCGTGCTCGTCGTCGCGGCGCTCACCACCACCTTGCTGCTCGGCGCGCTCATCTATGCGCTGCTCACGCTCACCCGTGTCGTCCTTGCGATGCGCGATGAGATCGTGCCCGTCGTGCGCTCCATCGGCGAGACCTCTGGCGCGGTGCGCGAGACCGCTCGCGCCGCCTCGGGCTATGCCGTGCGCCCGGCGGCCCGCACGGTGGGCCTGCTCACCGGGGTGCTGAGCACGGCGGGACTGCTGCTGGGCAACACGACCCGCAAGCGCGCGCAGGCGCGGCAACACCGCCGCCAGGAGATCGCCCGCGAGATGGCGCAAGAGGCGCAGGTGCGGCAAGACCGCGAGATCGGGCAGGAGGTGCGGGCAGAATATGAGCGGCTGCGTCACGATGGGGAGTCCACCTCGTGAACGCCATGCTCCTCGCCGGCGACCCCACGCCAGGCTGGCGACACGCCCTCGACATCGCCGGAGACATCGCCGGCACAGTGCTCGTGGTGGATCTGCTCCTTGTGCTGTTGCTCATCACGCTGCTGATGGTCGGGCTGGCGGTGGGCGCGTGGTGGGTGCGCCGCAATCTGGTCCCACTGCTGGTCTCATATAGCGGCCAGGCGGAGAACATCCTTGCCGCGGCGACCCGGGGCGTCACGACGGTGCGGCTGGGCGTGGCGGAGCTCTATGGCTGGCGCGCGCGCATCAAAGCGATGGCGTGGTCCCTCGTTCTTGGTCCCGATAATCTCGACCGTATGGTCAACCTGGCACAGCGCACCCCACCCCCACCTGCCGAGACACCAGACCGGCACGGCGTGGCCGGCGTAGAATAGGAAGGCGCCAGGGTGCGCTAGGAGCCCGCGAGTCCGCGGATCCATAGTTGCTCCGCACGCGGAGGGCGCTCGTTCTTCCGCGAGGGATCATCGGGGAAAGGATGCCCGTGCTCACCAGCTATCTCGCCGCACTGCGCTCCCTGAGCCGCAATGCCCGGCTCTACCTCATCTCAAATGCCATCCAGGCGGTGAGCGCCGGCGCGCTGGCGATCTTCTACACCCTGTTTCTCAGCGCTCTGGGCTTCTCGAAGGATGCCATCGGGCAAACGCTCTTCTTTGGTGTGCTCGGCGCGGCGCTCGGCATCCTCCCGGCTGGCTGGTTCCTCGACCGCGCGGGCTGGCGGGCTACCCTCATCTGGTCGAATCTCATGGGCGGCGCGGCGCTGCTCACGCAGTGGCTCGTCCCCACACTACCGGTCGTTTCCATCACCAGCGTCGTCGTAGGCGCCTCTGTGGCCATGTACCTCGTGGTCAATGGCCCGCTGCTCACGGCGACCAGCACCCCCAGCGAGCGCACCGCCCTCTTTGGCGTCTCCACGGCGCTCCTCTTCCTCGTCGGCGTGATTGGAACCCTGCTGGGCGGGGTGCTGCCCGACTGGATGGCATCGTCCGCGGTGCAGCACTCGCCGCTGGTGGTTGTGCTCAGCCCGCTCTTGCGCGCGGACCCTCACGTGCGCGCCTATCAGCTGGCTCTCATGCTGGCGGGAATCGCCGCCGTGCCCTCACTCATCCCCATTCTCATGATGCGCGAGGTCCGCGCCGTGCGTGCGCCCCGGCCTCCGCTCGCGTGGCAATGGGACGTGGGCGCCTGGCGTGAGCGCGTGGCCAAAGCCCGTCCCCTGGTGACAGGCCCCATCGGGCGCTTCGCCGTGGCCCAGGGGCTGCTGGGCATGGGCGCCGGCCTCTACTATCCCTTTCTCAACATCTTCTTCGTCGAGCACTTGCATGCCACCACCACGGGCTACGGCTTCATCACATCAGGGCAAACCGTGCTGATCGCGGCAACGGCGCTGATCGGCAGCATTGTGGCGGAACGCTTCGGCAAGCTGCGCTTCGCGATGATGGCTCAGGCGGCATCGCTCCCGTTCCTCGCGGCGCTCGGGCTCGCGCCGGTGCTTGCGCTGGCCATTGGCCTCCTGCTCACCCGCTCGGCGGTCATCAACTTTGGCAACGCGCCGCTCAACGCCTGGTATATGGAGGCCGTCCCCGCGGAGCATCGTGGCATAGCCAGCAGCGTCGCCAACGGCGCATGGCAGGGCGCATGGGCGCTCGGCGCGCTGGCAGGGGGGCATGTGCTCGACCGGCTAGGCTATCCCGGCCTCTTTGGCGTCGCCGCAGTGCTCTATGCGGGCAGCGTCAGCCTGATGATCTGGTGGTTTCTTCGTGGCAATGGGAAGCCGCGCTCAATCAAGGATGGCCTCAGCCTCGATCTCGACCTTCCAGCGCGGGTCTAGCAGGGCCGCGACCACGACCATCGTCGCGGCGGGGCGCACCCCGCCAAAGATCTCGCCATGCACGGCGCCGACCGCCTCGCTATCCTTCGCCCGCACCAGATACATCCGCGTGCGCACCACATGCTCGTGGCCCGCGCCTGCCTCGCGGAGCGCCGCAAAGATGATCTCGAAGCAGCGGCGCGCCTGCGCGGCGGGATCAGGGTCCACTTCCCCATCGGGCCAGATGGGCGCCGTGCCCGAGACCAGCACACGCGCTCCCACGCGCAGTGCCCGACTGAAGCCTATGGTTTGCTCGAATGGTGAGCCGGATGAGACTCTCCGGCGATCGGCCGTCACAGGTGTACCCTCCCCCAATGCACGCCGAGCAAGTGACGTGGCTAGCATAGCATCCATCGGGTCAACTTGACATCTGGATAGGCTAGGCCGCGATGAGCAGCGCCACGCAGTTGGGCTGCGCCGCACAGCGCCCGCGCCACAAATGACACAAATCATTGACATTTCTGTTATAGCAGGTATAATCAGCAGCATGGATAGAGATATGCAGCTGAAATACGCAGATCACGTCGGCCGTTTCTACGCCCGCCACTTCGGGTTTCCTCCCATGGCGGGTCGGTTGCTCGGCTATCTTACCGTGTGCATGCCCGAGACGCAGTCAATTAGCGCACTCGCAGATGCGCTTATGGCGAGCCGCAGCGCTGTCACCGGTGCCATCCAGACCTTGGAGCACCACCATCTGGTCAAGCGAGCTCGGGCCGCTGGCGACCGCAGTGATTCGATCAGCATTGACCCCGCGGGCCTTGAGAGCAGGGGGTTCGACGCGACCAGATACCAGGAGCAGGCCGCCCTGTTCCGAGATGGTCTACACGTGTTGAGCGGTGAGGCTCCTGATCAGCGCACCTTGCTGTTAGAAGAAGCTAGCGCACTTGCCGAGTTTTTGGCCGAGCAGATGCCGGCCCTCCAAAGAGCGTGGCATACGCGGCGCGATGCGCTCCGGCGTGCTCGCGCAAAAGGGGCGAGTGCAGATCTCTCGCAAAAGGAGAATGGGCGCGATGAAGACAACGCCAACGAAGCTCATTGAGCTCGAGGAATACGTTCCAATCAATGGAATTCGTCAGTATCTCTTCCATTCCGGTACAAGCTATGAGAACCCCGTCATGCTCTTCCTGCACGGGGGACCCGGGAGCCCAGCGTCACTCTTTGCCCACGTCTTTCAAGACCGATGGGAAGACCTGTTTACCGTAGTGCATTGGGACCAGCGCGGCGCAGGAAAAACGCTGACGAAGAATCCGCACAGCTATCCGACGGTGGATTTACTCATCGAGGATCTATTGGAGATTATTCAGTATCTCAAGCAGAGATATCAGCGGGAGAAGATCGTGATCCTTGGTCATTCCTGGGGGAGTGTCTTGGGCAGCGTCTTCATCAAACACCACCCAGACGCCGTCGAGTATTACATTGGCGTAGGGCAAGTGATCAGTAAACGAGAGAGCGAGCGCCTCAACTATGCAAGGGTGAGGGAAGCGATCTTGCAGGCAAACGATACGAACGCCCTCAAGAAGCTGGATGCGCTGGGCGAGTATCCGGGACAGGAACTAGACGATGAATGGCTGAAGAAGTCTCTCCGGCTGCGCACATTGCAGGGGAAATTCCATCTCACTGTGAAGTCGAAGGTGTCCCCTTTCAAAATCATCCGTACCAGTCCTCTCTTCAAATTCTCAGACCTCACTGCATTGGTAAAAGGCAGCAAGGCAAACAGAACATTGGTTGACTTCTTAGGAAAGTTTGACTTGAATGCAGAGCCAGCAGACTATGAGGTACCCATCTACTACATTATCGGCGAGGATGACTGGCAAACACCCGCCGCTCTGGCTCAAGACTACTTTACGAGGATTCATGCTCCCTTCAAGAAATTCTTCTTGATGCCACATGCCGGTCATATGGCGATGGTAGATCAACCCGCCCAATTCTTTGATATCCTGTCGGAGATGAGGACGCGGTGAAGGCAGAAATTGCCTGAGCCCAGTAGCATAGGTAGATAGACACGCAGCCTATTGCCACCAGCCCAATACGCCCTCGCTCTGCCTTGACGACCAGAGGCTCGCCTCTACAGCGGCGTAACTTATCAAGAATTCACGAGCGTGGTGAAAGACTCGCGATAACAGCTCACTTGTGGAGCGGTGCCCAGGTTGTTGGTCCCCGGGATGCGGTACACTGGACGCTGGAAGACGAGGGCTTTCCGCCGCTGGGGAAGGAGAGCGTCCGATGCCGAGCGAGCACCACTCCGCCGACTACGCGTGGGGGCAAGATCCCGAGGCGGTGACCTTCCCGTGCAGCCTGTGCAACCAGCCTGCGGGAACCGTCAAGCTGGCTCCCGAGGAGGGCGTGCTAGTCATCGACGGCTTGGTCTGTCGCACCACGCATCCGCTCGGGCCCACCGACGATGTGCCGCACCTGCGCGAGATTCTCGCCCTCCGGGATGCGCGCGCCCTCTATGCGCTCAATGGTGAGTGGGCGTCCTTCTACTGCCCCACCTGCGACCGCTCCTATTGTGCCGCCCACTGGCAGCTCGATGTCCGGTTCGAAGACGGCAGCTGGTATGACTGCACCTACGGGACCTGTCCGGTGGGTCACCGCCTCATGGTCGACGACTGAAGGCGGCGAACGCCCTTGTCCCACGACGACGCGAGGCCCACCACGACGGAGAGCCGCTCTGGCTACTTCCCGGCGGGCACCCAGTCCACATCGGCCTTGAGGGTGTTGAAATACGCTGTGAGCTCGCTGGAGCCGAGGCGGCCCGCGACAGTCACACTGGTATTCTTGATCGCGCCGACACAGATCGTCGTCTTGGCGTCTTGCCCGCTCTGCACGCACTGCACTGTCTCAGAGACACCCGCGCGGCGCGGCGCCTCAGAGAAGGCGATGGGGCCCTTCGTGCCAAGCTCCCAGGTGATATTCATCTGGCCGCCAAAGATCGGGTCATGGATCGCGCCGCCCGCCAGCGCGAGGCAGGCGTCTTTCGGCAGGGTCGGCGGCAGATAGACCGTGAAGCCGAGCTGTGGCTTGACCGTAGACCAATCGGTGAGCGACGTGCCACCCTGGACACTGCTATCCTGAAAATTGATGTTCTTCTGATCGCACCAGCTCAGCTGATTTGGGGTCTTTTCCGTGCTCGAAGTCGCGTTGGAGCACCCGCCCAGCATCAGCGCCGCTAGCGCGATGGCGCAAAGCCCGGCGCGGCGCGCATATCGAATAGCTTGATTCACCCTGATCTCCCATGAAGCAATGAAATTCCAGCGCACCCACGCGCCACACCAGTGTAACGCACGAGGGAAGCCCTTGGCTCTCTCGATAGCCCCTGCATGCTGTGGGTGGCGCCGAGCCTCAGATTGCCTGACGCTGCCGATGGGTCAACGCCTGTGGGGGAGCCTTGCGCGGACGGGCGACCTCCTGCGGCATGGCGTCACCGGCCAGAGCAGGCAGCGGATCGTCACGGTGCTGGAAGCGCCAGACCACCACCAGGAAGGTAATGAGCGTCAGCGCATGGATGACCGTGCACCAGGCGCAGATGGATCGCAGCTTCACGATCTCCGCCCAGATCAGATAGACGACGAAGAGCAGGCCGCCGGTGGCTAGCAGCAGGTGCAGTGGCCGCAGCCAGGTGGGCTCGTGCTCATGCTGCCGCGCCGCGCGCAGGGCCAGCACCGCGAGCGCGCCACTGGCCACAAAGAAGAGCAAGCCAGGGATGGTGATTGGCAGCTTGGTGCCGGGCACGAACGAATAGGCGCTCGTCGTCACCAGCCCACAGTTCACGAAGCCGCTGTCACTGCACAGCAGCGAGATCTTCTCGTTGTAGTGCTGGATGGTGAGATAGGTGGCGATAGCCGTGCCCACCACTGCCACGGCGATGAGCAGCCAGAGATCCCAGCGGCGGCGCAGCTCGGCCAGCACAGCGTTCTCGTCATTCATGGCTATTTCCCCGGAAGCTGCTGGAGGATCTTCTCGATGTTGGGAATCGGCGCGGCGGTGCAGACATTGCCCGGCTGATTATTAGTCGTGAGGCAGATCGCGGCGGTGAGATAGTTGGCGTTGCCCACGACAGCCTTGGTCACCGGATCGCTCGAATCGGTGAGCTTCTGCGCGATCTGGTCCCATGTCTGGCCGTTGATGACGCTGGGGTCATAGCCTGAGCCGTTGCGCACGAACTGATTGCCGATGGAGATGAACGGGATGCCACCCGCGCTCTGCACATAGGGGGTCGCATTATACTTCGCCATCAGCGCGCTCTCCTGGTCGGTGAGCTTCTCCAGCTCCTTGCGGGCGCGGTCAGACGCCTCGACTGGAACGAAATCCACATACTGGCTGGTGAAGCTGCTGCCCGCGAAGCTGAAGGTCGCCGTCGTGGGGAACGAATCCGTGTCGGATGACGCCATCAGCTTGAGATTCTTGAACGTGCCGAAGCGGCTGAGCGCCATGATGTAGCTCCAGCGGTCGGCGGCGCAATACGGGCAATATTCTCCGCCGATATAGAGGAATTGTGGCTTCCCGTTCGGGCCATTCTGCACAGGCGTGTTGGCCACCTTCGTCAGCGCGACAGCGACGCCGCCGCCACTCACCGCATTGAAGAGCCCCGCATCCGGTGACTCCAGCGCCTTGAGCACGTTGGCGGGCGCTGGCTGGCCGATCTGGCCGGTGATCGAGGGGGGATTCGAGTTGCTGGCCGCCACGATGAGCGCGATGAGCGCCACGACGAGCACACCGATCGCCGACAGCATGATCCAGTTCCGCTGAAGGAATGATTGCTTCTTCTTCCCGCTTCTCACGTTGCGGGCGCCTGCGCGCGCGGCAGCTTGGCGCGTCTGGCTGGGCTTTTGATTTGCCACGGTAGATAGACCTCCTCAGGGGCACGATGCCACGGGCTCAGGGTTGCGATTCCATCAGGGTATCCTCGCCGGCAGCGGCACGCTCCGCGCGGTCGAGGGCGTTGAACCATTGGAAGAAGAGAATGCTCAGCACGAGTAGGTAGGGAATGTTAGTCGGCAGCCACATGATGAGACCGCCGAGCTGCTGGTCGGTGAGGGCGGTGAGCCCGGTGATGCGTGGCGCGGTGACGTAGGGGAGATAATAGGGCTTCTCGGCAAAGGTCAGCAGCGCGCCAAGCAGGACCATTGGCTGGCAGGCCAGGAAGAGATAGAGAACGCTGATGAGGTTCCTCAGGCGCGGCACAACACTCGGCGTGGGGCTGAGCACCGGCCACCAGAAGAGCACACCCAGCGCGATGAAGGTGAGGTGCTCGGTGACATGGAGCGCCTCGTTGGTCAGCGTCGCGTCGTAGAGCCGGGGCAGGTGCCAGACATAGAGGTCCACGAAGAGCAGGAAGAAGGCGACAAACGGATTCGCCAGCACACCCAGCGTGCGCGCGACCACCCGCAGCCGCAGCACCGGCGCGAGCATCGGCTCGTTGAGCCCCACCAGCAGCAGGCACGGCGCCACCACAGCGATCAGCATATGCTGCGCCATGTGCGCGCTAAAGAGATAGCGGTCGCTGATGGTGTCGAGCGGCGAGACCAGCGCGATGACCAGAGTGAGCCACCCCGCGAGGAAGCTGGCCACCCGCGCCAGGCTGGGTCGAACATCCTCACTCAGTCGCGAGTGACGCCAGAGATAGCCGCCGAGCAGCGCCAGCAGCCCAATGAGGAGGGTCGGGTCGAGATTCCAGGCCAGCCACAGGTCATCCTGAATCTGGCCCAGGCGTAGCGTGATCGCGAGCAGGATCATACGGTGCGTTTCCAGCTTTGTGTCTCAGCACAGGCTATCATGTTCCCGCTCATTGTATCGTATCGCGTCTCCCGCATGGCGCAGGTGGGACCGCGCCGCCGTGGCGCATGGGGAATCTCTCACGATGCGCCACGTCTCGCCACACTGCCCGGATGATCCCTTTCGATGAAGGCCCCCAGAGGCGCACGTGTCTCCTCCGCCTGACGTCACAGTGATGTGAGAGCCTTCCGCTATACTGTGACGGAATGCCATCGCGCTGATGGCCTCGTACACCCACCCCCAAGGACAATGCATATCATGAGACTCGCACGCCCAGGGGCACGCCGCGCGGTGTCGCTCTGCGCCGGTGTGGCCTTTGCCATACTCCTCGCGCTGGCCAGCGCTCACCCCAGCTTCGCGCATGCCAAGCCTACCACGTCGAGCCCCAGCCCGAATCAGAACCTGACCGCCGCGCCAAGCACCGTGACCATCGAGTTTGGGCAGAACGTGAAGCCGGACGGCAGCGACATCATCATCTATGACAAGAACGGGCAGAAGGTCAGCACCGGTCCCGCGACAGTGGACACCGGCGACCTGAAGAAGATGACCGTGCCTATGAAGGGCGACGATAGCGAGGCCTATCTGGTTGTCTGGCATACTGTCTCGGCGGACGACGGTGAGGCGGCGATTGGCTCCTACACCTTTGGGGTGAATGCCAAGGCCGATGACCTGGGCAGTGGGGCATCCGCTGACCAAAGTGGCAGCCAGGAGGGCATCACCCCGCTCTTCGCCGCGCTGATCGGCATCCTCGGGCTCGTCCTGGGCGCCGCGGGCGCTTATGCGTTCATGCGCCGGCAACGGGTCACAGCCTAGCAGCGTCAGTTCCCCTTTGGGGTACGATGCTTTCATGTGAGGCATCCGCCCCGCCGCTCTCCCCAAGCGCGAGCAGGGCGCGTCACCGGCTGGGGAATGCGACAGCATGGCAGGCGCACAGGCAGCATCTAAAAGGGAGACACGATGGGCAACCAGCGACATTTGGCGCGGCTGAGCGGCTGGCCACGCTGGCTCATGCGTGCGGGAGTGGCACTGGGGCTGCTGCTGGCGCTCGCGCTCGCCATGACCCCGGCCTCGGCGCATGCGCTGCCCATCAAGATGAGCCCCGCGCCCCACGAGGTGCTGCGCACGCCCCCTGGCAAAGTCACCATCACCTTCTCCGAAGCCCTCAATCCGGCGGCGGCCACCATCCGCGTGACGGATACGACGAGCCGTCGGGTGGACTATAGCGACACTGAGGTCGCCGACGATCACCACACGGCGAGTGTCTCGCTCCAGCTGCTCAAGCCCGGCAGCTACATCGTGGTCTGGCGCATGCAGTCAGCCGATGATGGGCATGTGAGCACCGGCAATTACTTCTTCCAGATCGCGAACCTCGATGGCACCGTCCCGCCGCCACCCTCACAGAATCCCGGGCAAAGCAGCGACAGCGGCGCACAGATCGACGGGCCCACCTGGCTGGAGACGATCGCCACCTTCGTCGCGCTGCTGGCGCTGACCCTATGGGCCGGAGGGCAAATCTGGGAGACCTGGGTGCTCAACCCCGCCGGCGAGCCTGACCCCACGCTGCACGCCGCCGCGCAGGCCGCCAACGCGCGCTTTCGCCGACTGGGCGATCTCGCGCTGGCCGTCTTGCTCATCGCGAATATCGTCGTCGTGCTCGCGCAGGCGGCCTCTATCGCCGGGGAATGGGGTGGCGCCTTTGCCGCGCCGACCCTGCGCGCGGTGCTCTTTGGCGGGCGCTTCGGCCAGCTCTGGTGGGCACGCCAGCTCGTGGCGCTCGCCGCGCTCTATCTGCCCTTCCTGGCGGAGCGTCTGCGTTGGAC
>DASWAC010000320.1:0-2119 GCA_036391335.1 Ktedonobacterales bacterium | reverse complement strand
CCGCTGCTCGCTGCCCTGACGGCGCCTCGGCCAGACGTCACGCAGTGGATCGTTCTCGGCCTGGCGGCGCTCTTCGTCCTCCTCTTCCTCGCCTCCGTTGGGTCCACGATGCTCGCGCTTGTACCCTCGGTGAGCACCAGGGATGAGGACGGCGAGAAGCTTTCCCCTTTCTTCTTCGGTGCTATCAGTCGGATGAGCCGGCAGCAGTTCATCAACGCCTATGAGGGCCTCGACGCGGTCCAGGTCGAGCGTGAGCTCCTCATCCAGATTTACATCAACTCTGGCATCGTGACCCGCAAATATGCCCACATCAGACGCGCCGTCATCTTGCTGGCCCAGGCGGCGCTCGTCTTTGCCATCACCCTGATATGCGCCCTGCTCACAGCGCGCTAGCCCGGTGGCGTGCCCGGCGATGTGGCTCGCGCCCAGTACTACGAGAAGCGCCAGAGCGCCACTGGGAGACGCCCGCTACAATCATGAAAGGCGAGAGTGCACGAGCGGGAGTCGAGACGATGTGGCGCAAGACGACGATGCGGCGGGCAATAGCGGAGGGCGCGGCGCTCTTCGTCGCGGGCGTGGCCCTGGCGTATCCGCGGCCTGACACGCTGCCGGTGGCTCTCTTCATCCCGTTGCTGCTGGCGCGGCTGGCTCTCTTCATCTTGCCCCCGGTGTGGGCCGCTATGCGGGTCATCTCGACGAAACGCGAGAAGATGAGCCGGCGCTTCTGGCGGCTGGGACCAACCCTCGCCCTGTGGTGTGCCCTGGCGACCGCCGCGCTGGCGCTCATCTTTGGCGGCACAGATTTTCCCTTTGGCGGCACGGATGGCGTGAGTGTCGCGGCGCAGATCGCCCGGCATGGCTTTGGCTTCGCGCTGGGCTTCCTCTGGGGTCAGGCGTGCAACTTCCTCCTGCTGGCCATCTATTACACGATCGCCGTGGTGCTGACCCGCCTCGCCAATGGCGGCTTCCTCCGCTTCACCATGCCGGCGGGGAAGGGGCGTGTCACGCTCTAAGCTGAGGCTCAGGATGAAGGAGTGCGGCGGGGCTCGCCACGAGTGATGGATGATAGACGATGCTGATTCGACCACAAGATGCCGCACGTGATGACGACGAGTGGCGAGCGTTTCTGCTGCGACACGACTTCGGCCAGATCATAGCCTCTGGCGTGGGACGCCCTAGCCCTGTCATCGTGCCGGCCCACTTCATCTATGACGGCGACACGACCATCTCCCTGCACCTGGCGCGGGTGAACCCGCTGTGGGCGGCGCTGGCCGAGAATCCAATCGCGGTGCTGGCCGTGATCGGCGCCTACACGTTCATCCCGGGGCCATGGAATACGAACGAGAGCGATGGGGTGGACTATGGCGTCCCCACCAGCTATTATGCGTCCGTGCAGGCGACAGGCACCTGTGAGATCGTGGATGAGCCTGAAGCGCTCGCCACATTGCTGTCCGCGCAGATGGCCCACTTCCAGCCGGAAGGTGGCCACTCGCCGGTGACGCCTGGCGACACGCCCTATGGCCGCCGCCTGCCCGCCATCCGTGGCTTGCGGCTCACCGTGACCGAGGTGCGGGCGAAGTTCAAGTTTGGCGGGAACAAGCCTGCCGCGCAGCGCGCCGCCATCGCCGAGAAGCTGGCGGCCCGTGGCCAGGGGCTCGACGCGGAGGCGCGTGAGCTTCTGCTGCGCCGCATGGACGAGAAGACGCCGCAGTAATAATGGCAGTGCCGCGTAGCAGGGTGCACGGCTGCGTGCGTGGCTGGCGCTAGCTCATCGCCCCCGCGACGGCCGCGAGCTTGTCAAGAAGCTTGGCCATGTCGAATGGCTTGGCGATCTCCCCGTCAGCCTTGACGTCGCGATTCGCTGCCAGCCTATCGATTGCCGAGACGAACAAGATCTTGTGCTTGGCGCGATCCGACGGCCGCGCGTTCAGCTCGATCATGACCTCCCGGCCACTCTTCACCGGCATCGTGATATCGAGCAGCACGATGAGCGACCGGGAGCTCCGCGCGAGTATGTCGAGCGCTTCCTGCCCGTTGGTCGCTGTCTCGATGGGGTAGCCCTCCATCGAGAGCACCTCGGTCAGCACCTTGCGGATCGGAGCGTCGTCATCCACGATGA
>DASWAC010000319.1:0-4376 GCA_036391335.1 Ktedonobacterales bacterium | reverse complement strand
GCTGCCGCAGGGCTCGTCTGCCTATTGGGTCAACGATCCTCGCTGGTACACCAGAGGCTTGGTGACCATGTGCTTCGTGACGGGCTTGCTGTGCGCCGGCTGGATACTCGGGCTCCCGGTCGTAGGAGCCATCCTACGTGAGCAGATGGCTCCGGGCCCCGTGACGATCGCTGTGGAGGCACTCTTCGCGGCGCTGGGCCTCGTGCTGGTGTTCCGCGGTGCCCGGAGCATCCTCGCCTGGAGCCGCTATCGCGCCGGTCATGGGCTCTCCGAGGTCATCGTTGCCACGCCTGATGGCTTCATTCTCCGTGAGCTGTCCTCTCGCTCACCGGCTAAAGTGCGCGTGCTAGCCTATCGGGGAACATCGCACATGATCTGCAGACCAACCTTCAGCTCGCGGGTGACGAGCATTACCTTACGTTATACAGGCTCGCTGGTGCGCCAGCGCGCAATCATTCCTGCGCGCTTCCTCGACACCGCCGCCATCACGCGGCAGTTGAGGAGGGACTTCGACCAGCACCTCGCGGCGATGCGATCGGGCACAGAAGAGCCTCTGCCAGAGACGACCTGGCGCTAGCACACCGGCTGCCCAGACACTCCGCCACACGCTCGCCGCCAGTCACGCTGGGGCATTGCTGATAAGTGGTTGCGTGCTATACTTTCTGTTTGTGCGCGATGTGCGCACGGTTGCGCAGTGGCCTGGCCGCAACACGCGCCCGACACCTCACTTTTGTCGCCCGCATGCACGATCAGACCGGCTCGCGTGTTATCCCGCTTTGAGGAGGCACCCTACATGGCCTACGAGGTCACCCTGATTCCAGGTGATGGCACAGGTCCAGAGATTACCGAGGCGACCCGTCGTGTGCTGGAAGCGACAGGTGTCAAATTCAACTGGGATGTCAAACAGGCTGGCATCCATATTTTTGAAGAGCAAAAGACCGTGCTGCCTGACGATGTGATCGAGTCGATCAAGCGGACGAAGGTCGGCCTGAAGGGACCCATCACGACGCCAGTGGGCAAGGGCTTCCGCAGCGCGAATGTCGCCCTGCGCAAGAAGCTGGATCTCTACGCCAATCTGCGTCCGGCGAAATCGTTCACGGGCCTGCGCTCGCGCTATGACCACATTGACCTCATCATCGTGCGCGAGAACACCGAAGATCTCTACGCCGGCATCGAGTATGCTCGGGGCTCCGCAGAGGAGAACGAGCTGATTGATTTCATCGCGCGCACCACAGGCCAGGTCCTCTCACGCGAGTCGGCGATCAGCATCAAATATATCTCGGTGGGCGCCAGTCGTCGCATCGCGAAGTTCGCCTTTGAATACGCCCGCGCCAACGGGCGCAAGAAGGTCACCGCCGTCCACAAGGCGAACATCATGAAGTTTTCCGATGGGCTCTTCCTCCAGGTGGTCACCGAGGTCGCCAAGGAATATCCCGATATCGGCTTCGAGGACCGCATTGTCGACAACATGTGCATGCAGCTCGTGCAAAAGCCAGAGATGTACGACGTGCTCGTTCTCCCGAACCTCTACGGCGACATCCTCTCGGACCTCTCGGCGGGCCTGATCGGTGGCCTGGGTGTGGCGCCGGGCGCGAATATCGGCAGCGACTACGCCGTCTTCGAGCCGGTCCATGGCAGCGCCCCCAAATATGCCGGGCAGAATAAAGTGAACCCGATGGCGATGATGTTCTCTGGCGTGCTCATGCTGCGGCACCTGGGTGAGCGTGACGCCGCGAGCCGCCTGGAAACCGCGATGGCCAGTGTCATCGCCGAGGGCAAATATGTGACCTATGACCTCAAGCCCCGCGCCGACGATCCCACCGCTGTGGGCACCTCACAGGTTGCCGACGCGATCATCGCCCGCATGCAGGGCTGAGGTCCACTCTGAAAGGCTCAGGTATGCCAGCATCACAAGACCCCACGGCTCTGCGCGAAGCCGCACAGCTGCGTGACGAGATCGGCCAGCGCCTCGACGCCCTCTTCGCGCCGGAGGATGACGCGCTCAAAGCGGCCAATGCGGCGACGCAGGCGCATGGCATGCCTGAGATTCAGATATCGCCGCTCCAGGGGAAGCTGCTGCAGGTGCTGGCCGCCTGTGCCGGCGCGAAGCGCATCCTCGAGATTGGCGCGCTGGGCGGCTATAGCGGCATCTGGTTGGCCAGGGCGCTGCCTGCCGGTGGTCGCCTCATCTCGCTGGAGCTCAGCGAGTCGCACGCCGCCGTGGCTCGTGAGGCCTTCGCGCGCGCCGGGGTCGCCGACCGGGCCGAGGTGCGCGTGGGCGCCGCCACAGAGACACTGCCGACACTCGCCGGTGAGGCCCCATTCGACCTCGTCTTCATTGACGCCGATAAGCGAGGCTATCCCGCATACCTCGACTGGGCGCTCAAGCTTTCCCGGCCGGGGACACTCATCATCGCGGACAACGCGATCCGCTCTGGCAGCGCCCTGCGCGACGACAACACCGACCCCGACCTGCGCGGCCTCTATGAATATAACCAGCGCATCGCGAGCGATCCGCGCCTCGTCAGTGTCGCCATCCCGATGGATGATGACGGGCTCGATGGCTTCGCGCTGAGCGCTGTGCGTGAGTAGCCGGATGTGAAGCCCGTCACAGCGTCAGCGCGCGTCCTTCTGCTATCATGGAGGCAATGGACGCGCATGGCACTGGAAGAGAGGCGACACCATGGCGCAGATGGTAATTCTGGGCACGGCGGCGGCGCTGCCCACCGCGACACAAGCCAACACGATGCTCATCGTGCTCAATGATGAGCCACGCCAGGGTGTCATGATTGACTGCGGCGCGGGCGCCTATAACGCGCTGTTGCGCGCGGGAGTGGACCTCGACGCGTTCAGCGACCTCTTCATCACGCATGCCCACATTGACCATATCGGTGATCTGCCATCGCTCATCGAGAGTCTGCGCCTGGGTGGCCGCAGCACCGGCCTGCATATCTGGGGCATCCCTGAGGTGATTGATATCGCCCGTCGCCTGGTGAAGACCTTCGATTTCGAGATCACCATGGATGTGTGGAGCTTCCCAATCACGTTCCACCTGGTCGAGCCGGGCGCCGAGATCGAGCTGGGTGGCTATCGCGCGCAGGTCCTCGCGATGGAGCACTCCGTGCCCTCCGTCGGTGTGCGGCTCAGCCTGCCCCACGGTGAGATCGCCTATACGTCGGACACCAAGCCCTGCGCGAATATCGCGGCGCTCGGCAGCGGCGCTCATATGCTCATCGCCGAGTGCACCTTCCTCGACCAGCACGCCCAATTCGCGGAGGCCACCTATCACATGACGGCAAAGCAAGTCGGCGAGGCGGCGCGCGAGTGCGATGTGCGATCGGTGATGCTGGTGCATCAGGGCCACTGGGCGCCGGCCGAGGCGATCGCAGAGGTGCAGACGGCTTTTGGCGGTCAGGTCGTCATCCCGGCGGATGGCCATCGCATAGACATCTAGCGCAGCAGGCGTGGTATACTGCGTGAAAGCGTCACTAGAACACGCGTTCACTTTCGTGGCGCAGATCTCGCGAGAGGGAGCGCGCGCTCGTGACAGACGCCACAGATCGGCTGGTCAGCCCAGACATGCAAGGCGACGACACCCAGGAAAATAGCCTACGGCCCCGCCGCCTGGATGATTACATCGGGCAGGAAAAGATCAAGGCGCAGCTGCGCATCTTGCTGGAGGCCGCGCTCATGCGTGGTGAGGCGCTCGATCATGTACTACTCTATGGGCCGCCTGGCCTGGGCAAGACCTCCCTCTCGCATATCGTGGCGACAGAGCTCGGCGTCAATATCCGTATTACGTCTGGCCCAGCCATTGAGCATGCCGGTGATCTCGCCTCCATCCTCACCGCCCTCGAAGAGCGCGACGTCCTCTTCATTGACGAGGTGCACCGCCTGGGCAAGGTGGTGGAGGAGCGGCTCTATTCCGCGATGGAAGACTTCGCGCTCGACCTCATCATCGGGAAGGGGCCCTCTGCCCGCAACGTGCGCCTGCCCCTCAAGCCCTTCACCGTCGTCGCGGCGACGACCCGCTTCGGCGCGCTCACGGCTCCCTTGCGCGACCGCTTTGGCCAGATCTTCCGCCTGGACTATTACGACCACACCGCGCTCGAGCACATCATCCGCCGCTCGGCTCGCATCCTGAATGTGGTCGCCCACGATGACGGCGTCAACGAGATCGCCCGCCGGGCGCGTGGCACACCCCGCATCGCCAACCGGCTGGTGCGCCGGGTGCGTGACTATGCGCAAGTGCGCGCCGACGGAGTCGTCACGCTGGAGGTCGCCCGTGCGGCGCTCGACGCGCTCGAGGTGGATGATCGCGGCCTCGATCCACAGGACCGCGCCCTGCTGCGCACGATCATCGAGAAGTTCGATGG
>DASWAC010000318.1:0-6474 GCA_036391335.1 Ktedonobacterales bacterium | reverse complement strand
ATCCTCATGCCACACTTGCCAATGGTGCTCGCGGGGATCAATCCCCTCGACTGGTCCATCATTCGAGACAGCCTATTCGCCAAGTACGTGTTTGAGGGAATCGCCTTTACCGTCATCCTCTCCATATTTGGGCAAGTCGTCGGCTCATTGATCGGTCTCATGCTCTATTTCATGCGCAGCAGCAAGATTGCCCCGCTACGGTGGTTTACCTCAGTCTACATTTGGCTCTTCCGTGGCACCCCGCTGCTGGTACAGGTCGTCGTCTTTTGGCAAATCTTTCCCTATCTCGGCATCGCGAACAGCCTCGACCACCTCATCTATTTCAAGGGCATCTTCGGGACGACCTACGATTACTTCCTGACCGGCGTCCTTGGCGCGGCGATTGCGCTGGCCCTCAATGAGGGCGCCTACATGGCCGAGATCGTCCGCGCGGGCATAGACTCGATCGATCCCGGGCAGATGGAGGCCGCGAAGTCACTCGGCATGACCTATGGCCAGGGTATGCGCCGTGTCGTGTTGCCCCAGGCATTCCGCGTGATCGTACCGCCACTGGGCAATGAGTTCAACAGCATGCTCAAGAACTCGGCATTGGCCAGCACCGCGGGGGTGTATGAGCTCTTTGGCCTGAGCGCATCGCTGGGCCGCGCCACCGGGGCCTGGCTCTCATACATGATCATCGCGGTGATCTGGTATCTCGTCATGACGACCATCTGGGGCCTGATCCAGCGGCAGATCGAGCAGCGGCTCAACGCGTCGAATATTGACCCAGCGCTTCGCGTGCGCGGCACGTGGTGGCAGCGCCTCATCGGAACGACCCGCGGCGAGCCCGTGGTGGTGACCGGCGCACCTGCTCAGCGGTAAGAAGGAGAATGCGCTATGGCAAACGCTCAGGCTGCGAGCACGGGACTCATGCTCGACGCGCGCGAGGTGCACAAGTACTTTCACGGCAACGAGGTGCTCAAGGGCATCAACATGCAGGTGAAGCCCGGCGAGGTCGTGGTGCTCATCGGGGCCAGCGGCTCGGGCAAGACGACCTTCCTGCGTTGCATCAACCACCTTGAAAGAGTTGATCGCGGGCACATCTATGTGGATGGCAAGCTCGTCGGCTATAAAGAGGGCACCGGCGACAAAAGCGTGGAAGCCAGCGACAAAGACATTGCCGAGATGCGCCAGGGGATTGGCTTTGTCTTCCAGCGGTTCAACCTCTTTCCGCATCTCACCGCGCTGCAAAACGTGATCGAGGCGCCCCTCCACGTGAAGCGCATGCCGAAGGCCGAGGCTGAGGAGCTGGGTCGCCAGCTGCTGGTCAAGGTCGGGCTGGCCGACAAGGCGGACGCCTATCCGCAGCGGCTTTCCGGTGGCCAGCAGCAGCGTGTGGCCATCGCCCGCGCCCTGGCCATGGGACCCAAGCTGATGCTCTTCGACGAGCCGACCTCCGCGCTGGATCCCGAGCTGGTGGGCGAGGTGCTCAAGACGATGCAGCAGCTCGCCGAAGAAGGGATGACGATGGTCTGCGTCACCCACGAGATGGGCTTCGCGCGTGAGGTGGCCAACCGCGTGATCTTCTTGCATAACGGCGTCATCCTGGAGGAAGGCAGCCCCGACCAGATCTTCAATCATCCTCGCGAGGAGCGCACCAAGGCCTTCCTGCGCGCGATCTTGTAGGCCGGCGGGCATCGCGGGTTTACCTGGCGGCTGAAACTGTGCCTGCTCATATGGAGGAGGACCCATCTCATGCCACGTGACCTCCCATTGGCCAACGGCGCCCTCGCGGTCAACTTCGACGCGACCGGCACTCTGCGCGACATCTATTGGCCAAATATCGGGCAACAGAACCAGACGCTCGGCGATCTGTGCCGCCTGGGCATCTGGGTTGATGGGCACTTCGCCTGGGTCAACGACGATGGCTGGGAGCGTACCCTCACCTATGAGGCCGATACCCTGGTGACGAGCGTCACACTGCGACATGCCGGGCTGGGCGTCTCGCTGGCATGCGCCGATGCCGTGGACTTCGACAGCGATATCTTCATCCGCAAGGCCGTGGTGACGAACGAGGCGGAGACCCCGCGTGAGGTGCGGCTCTTCTATCATCACAGCTGGCATCTCGAAGAGACCGAGGGTGCGAATACCGTCTATTTCTCACCAAGCCAGCGAGCGCTGCTGGCCTATCGCGGCAAGGCATGGATGCTCACCGCCGGCGCGACGGGTGAGGGTGCGGGGGCGCCGGATGAGCACGGAGCCCCGATGAGCCAGTATGCCACCGGCTTCAAGGGTGTCAACGGCCAGCAAGGTACATGGCGTGACGCCGAGGATGGCTCGCTGGAGGGGAACCCCATCACGCAAGGCTCCGTGGATGGCACGGCTCGCTATGATGTTGGGACGCTGGCGCCTCACGGGGCGGGAGTGTGCTATTCCTGGCTGTGCGCCGGCCCAGATTATCACGTGGTGAGCCACCTCGATCAGCGGGTGCGCCAGCGTGGCCCGGAGTTCTACCTGCAGCGCACACGCGACTATTGGCATCTCTGGCTCACCGCTAAGCAGACACTGCTCTCCGGCATCTCGGATGACCTTGCCACGCTCTATCGCCGCAGCCTGCTCACCATCCGCACGCAGATCGACAACGATGGCGCGATCATCGCCGCGACCGATGGCGACGTGTGGACGTTTGCCCGTGACAGCTATGCCTATATGTGGCCGCGCGACGGCTCACTGGTGGCCTCGATGATGGGCCACGCGGGCTATCGCGACATCGCGCAGCGTTTTTTCGCGTTCTGTGCGCGGGTCATCACGCCGCAGGGCTACATCATGCACAAGTTCACGCCCGATGGCGCGTTGGGCAGCTCGTGGCACCCGTGGGTCGATGCGACGGGAGACCTGCAGTTGCCCATCCAGGAGGACGAGACGGCGCTGGTGATCTACGCGCTTTGGCAGCTCTACCGGTCCGACCACGATGTCGAGTTCGTCAAGCCCTATTACCGGCCCCTCATCTGCGCCGCCGCCGATTTCATGGTCGGCTTCCGCGAGCCGCGCACGAAGTTGCCTGCGCCATCGTGGGATCTCTGGGAAGAGCGGCATGGCATCCACGCCTATACGGTCGCGACAGTCCACGGCGGGCTGATCGCGGCGGCGAGCTTCGCGGCGGCGTTTGGCGAGAGCGCGCGGGCCGCAGCCTATCAGCAGGCGGCGGCGGAGATCCAGCAGGCGGCGCTAGAGCACCTGTGGAGCGATCAGCTTGGCCGTTATGTGCGGACCGTCTGGGTCAATGACGACGGCTCGATCAAGCAGGATGAGACCATTGACATCAGCCTGGCTGGCCTCTTCAAGCTTGGTCTGGTGGATGCGAGATCCGCACGCATGCGCGCCACGATGCAGGCGATCGAGAATCAGCTCATCATCAAGACACCGGTCAGTGGGGTGGCGCGCTATGTCAACGATCGCTATCATCAGGTCAGCCAGGATATCGCCGCGGTGCCGGGAAATCCATGGTTCATCGGTGCACTGTGGCTTGCTCAGCACATGATCGCGGTGGCACAGAGTGTGCCTGAGCTGCAAGAAGCCCTGCCGTGGATGAATTGGGTGCGTGAGCGTGCCTTGCCGAGCGGGATCATCGCCGAGCAGGTAGACCCCATGACTGATGCGCCACTCTCGGTCTCACCGCTCACCTGGAGCCATGCGGAGGTCGTCGCGACAGTGCGCTGGTATGCGGCGAAGCATGCCAAGCTGAGTGCTGCCAGATAAGCTATCCCAGCAAGAGCGCGTGAAGCTCTTCCACGGTGTGCGCGAGAGCGGCCGGCTGGGCAGCTGTGAGCTCGTCGAGTGAGCCATAGCCATACGCGACGGCGATGGCCGCGATGCCATTCTCACGCGCGCCGTGGATGTCATGCTCGCGGTCGCCCACCATGACGACCGACTCACACGGGGTCTCGGCGTGCCCCGCCAGCGCATCCGCGATGATCAGATCCTTCGCGGCGCGGGATTGCGCTAGGTCGCTCCCTGCCACGGCCGCGAAATAGCTCGCCAGGCCGAAATGCGCCAGGATGCGGCTCGCATAGACCGCTGGCTTCGAGGTTGCCACCACGAGAGTTCGTCGCGCCGCGAGCAGGGCCGCCAGCAGCTCAGGGATGCCAGGATAGACCGCGTTTTCATACAGGCCCGTCTCGGCGAAATAGACGCGATAATGCCCCAGCGCTTCCCACGCCTGCATCGCGTCCAGCCCGTGAATGCGCTCGAACGACTCGAGGAGCGGCGGCCCGATATATGGCGTGAGGCTATCGAGGTCATCCACCGTGATGCCGAAATGTGCCAGCGCGAAGGCGACTGAGCGTGTGATGCCGGGCTTGGGGTCCGTGAGAGTGCCGTCGAGGTCGAAGAGGATGAGCTGATGAGGTGTCACGCTATCCCACGCGCTCGATCCAGGCCAGCGGCACCGGCACGAGGGCGCCGCCATCCAGGCGCAGACGCACCGTTGGCTGGGGCCGGCCCAGTGAATCCGCCACGGCGTGCGCCAGCGGCTGTATCACCTGCCCCTGTGCGCCCGTGTGCTCACCCAGGATCACCCGCACCAGCGCGCCCGGACGGATGCCGGTGTCTTGCGGCAGCGAGACTGGCACGACGTTCGGCTCGGGGGCCAGCAGCAGCTCCGGACGCAGATTGCGGCGTGGGCGGCAGAGCCCAGAGAGGAAGGCGGGCTGCCCTGTGCGCTCCGTGAGGAAGCGGAGCACTACGGCATCCATCTGCCGGTCGCCAATGCCCTCGGTCAAGAGGATCGGCAGTGGCGGGTTGGGCGCGAGGGGCGCCTGGCCGTCGAGCAGCGCGGTCATATCCACGCGGGCGAAGCCTTCCAGCTCACGGGCGGAGGCACTGCTGGCAACGATGCCGGCCACCCCGGCCTGCGCCGCGCGCTGCATCAGGGTGATGGGCAGGCGCTGCGGGTAGACGAGAATGCATCCCGGCTGCAACACCGCCATCGCGACCGACTCGCCGCGCGGCATGAACCACAGCGGGCCGGAGGCGGTCCCGCCGACCCCCAGCACACCCGAGAGCACCGCCGCCGCGCCATCCACTAGCACCCCGCGATCGGGATGCACCTCGGCCACGCGGCCCATAATGCCTGCCAGCGTGGGAGGCCCACCGGCGCTCAGCATTGTCTCGGGCGCCACCACCTGCCCAGGTCGCACGCTCACCTGCGCGCCGGGAGGAATCGTACGCCAGCGCTGCAGACGAGCGGCGGTGATCAGGGGACGCCCACTAGGAAAATCGAGCGAGCGTGCCATCAGTGGCCTCCTGTTCCCATGAGGGAGCGCCGCCAGCTGAGCAGCTTGGCGATGCGCTCTTCAGGTGAGGCGGGGAAGGCAAATGGGCGACCTCTGGCGTCAACAATGATGCCCAGTTCGCCGCCCTCGATCGGCTCGTTTGCGCGCGCCTGCTGCCCCATGCCCAGCCCGGCATCCACGGTGGCGGCCGGAAAGAGCGAGAGCAGCACCTGCTCACCGTTGCGCACCGGCAGCCGGACGATCGTGCCCGCCGCGACCTCTTGCGTATGCTCGCTGCCGTCGCCACGCTGCAGCGTGACACGCAGCGCGGGCTCGCCGTCGGCGGGCTTCCCGGCCAGCGAAACGGCCGGGCCGATGAGCAGCGGAAGGGCGTCGGCGTCGGTAACATCGGCGGCGATGCGTGGCGAGAGATAGGCTGCGCTGCCCAGCATGCCCGCCAGGTTCGCCACATCCAGCGCCAGGGAGGTGATGCCCTTGGGCTCTAGCCCATCCAGGAGGATCAACGCCGCCAGGGCGGGATGCGACACATTTGAGAGCACGCCGCCGGTGCTCAGCGCCAGATCAATCGGATTCAGCCCGCCCAATCGCGCACCACGCCCGCGCATGGCCATGCGAATCGCCTCGCGAGCAAACGCGTGCTCGATCTCGAGCTCCAGCTCGGTCGCCGCCAGCGTGCGCGGACGAGTCATCCGGTGGATGGCATACTCGCGCAGCATATTCTCATCGGCGGTCGCCGCGATCCAGCGAATCAGGTTATTCGCGTCGGTCGCGCGCAGCACATAGCCCGCGCCGGGTCCCACACCACCTTGGGAGAAGAGCGCCGGGAGGAATTCACCGCTGGCGGTCGCGCCGGCCAGCGTGGTCGAGCTCGCGCCGACATCTACGCCGATGACATTCATGCGATATTGGTGGGCGAGGTAGCGCACCACCCCGCCGAGCGCGGTGATCGTCGCGTTTGCCTGGGCGCGGGCGGCCGACCGCAGCCGCACATAGCCGGGCACATCGCGCAGCACCAAGCCATCGTAGAGGGTGGCCAGGATGCGTGTCATCGGCGCGAGTGTCGTCGGGGTGAGGGGCTCGACCGTGTGCACCATGGGTGAGCGCGCGCTGATGTTGGCGGCCAGCGTCACGCCATCGGGTGTCGTGCCGGTGAAGACGATCGGCAGTGAAAACGGCGCCTCTCCGTCGGGCGCCTCAGCAC
>DASWAC010000317.1:0-4087 GCA_036391335.1 Ktedonobacterales bacterium | reverse complement strand
CGAGCGCTTCGAGCACTTCCGGGTCTACCTTAGCACTATGCTCCTTCGTCGGGAAGGCTCCCGCGCGGACCTCGGCCAGATAGCTGGTGACAGCCTCGCGGATGGCCGTGGCGACCTCGCCAAAGCGCTTAGTGTGCTTGGGGGTGAAGTCTGGAAAGAGCCCGAGAATGTCGTGGAGGACCTGCACCTCTCCATCGCAGTCCGGCCCGGCGCCAATGCCGATGGTGGGGATGCGCAGGTGCGCCGTCACGCGCTTGGCGACCTCGGCCGGGACCAGCTCGAGCACGATCGCGAAGGCGCCGGCCTCCTGGAGCGCATCCACATCATCAAAGAGCTGGCGCGCCGACGCGATGTTCTTCCCCTGCACCTTGAAGCCGCCAAACGCGTTGACCGACTGCGGTGTCATGCCGACATGCCCCATCACCGGGATGCCCGCCTCAACGAGACGCCGCACATGTTCTTTGACGCGCACGCCGCCCTCGATTTTCACTCCATGCGCACCCGACTCTTTCAACACGCGAACCGCCGCGCGCATCGTCTCTTCGGGACTGATCTGGAATGACCCAAACGGCAGATCGGCCAGCACGAGGGCCCGCCGTGTGCCCCTGACCACCGCCTGAGTGTGGCGAATGATGTCATCGAGCGTCACCTGCAGGGTGGAGGCATAGCCCAGCATCACCATTCCCAGGCTGTCGCCCACCAGGATCATCGGCGTCCCCGCCGCGTCGAGCACCTGCGCCATGGCATAGTCGTAGCCGGTGAGCATTGGAATGCGCTCGCCTCGTGCCTTCATCTGGATAATCTGGTCTGGCGTCACCCGGGTGACGCGGCCCTCTCCGTAGGTGGTCGTCATGGGGCATGCTCCATCGTGGTCGCTGGTGGCGGATCAAGGTCGAGAGGTCACCAGTCCACCGTATTGTAGTGCATGGCTGGGCCTGTCGTCTCTTGTCATGTCGCCCACTCACTTGTAGCCAAGGCTCCATCCTGCCATAATTGGTACGCATGCGCTGCGGCGACACTGCCGCGGGCCAGTCACTCGCACACGCGCTAAGCGCTGAGGAGATCCCCATCTATGACGGCAACCATCACACGCGCTGATCTACTCATCGGCGGCAAGCGTGTCCCGGCCGCGAGCGGCCATACCTATCAGGTGATCAATCCGGCCACCGGTGAGGCGCTGGCTGAGGTGGCCGATGCTGGCCTGGAAGATGTCGAGCACGCAGTGACCGCGGCGCGCGTGGCATTCGATAGCGGCCCGTGGCCGCAGTGGCCGGCAGCCCGGCGGGCACGCGTGTTGCTGAAGGCGGCTGCCCTCATCAATGAGCGCGTGCAGCAGCTGGCGACCCTCGAATCGCAAAACTGCGGCAAGACTATCCGTGATGCCACAGCTGAGGTCAAGGGTGTGGCGATGTGCTTCGAATACTATGCGGGCGCCGCCACGAAAGTCTTTGGCCAGACCATCCCCGTGTGGGGCTCGGGCCTCGATTTCACCCTGCGCGAGCCGGTCGGCGTCGCGGCGCAGATCATCCCGTGGAACTTCCCCATCGTGATGGCCGCCTGGAAGCTGGCCCCCGCGCTCGCCGTGGGCTGCACGCTCGTCATGAAGCCCGCGCGACAGACACCGCTGACGGCGTTGGCCCTGGCCGAGATCTGCCATGAGGCTGGCGTGCCGGAGGGAGTCGTCAATGTGCTGGCCGGCTCAGGCCCGGTGATCGGAGCGGCGCTTGTGCGCCACAAGGGTGTGGATAAGGTCGCCTTCACCGGCTCGACCGAGGTGGGCCGCGAGCTGATGCGAATGGCGGCGGATGACATCACCCGCATCTCGCTCGAGCTTGGTGGGAAGTCGGCCAACATCATCTTCGAGGATGCCGATCTCTCCCGGGCTGTCGTCGAGGGGGTCTCGGCCATCTTCGACAACAGCGGGCAAGATTGCACGGCGCGCTCACGTGTGCTTGTGCAGCGAAGCATCATCAAGCAGTTCACCGAGCAGTTCGTGGCCGCAACCCGCAAGCTGAAGGTCGGCAATCCCCTCGATAAGAGCACCGATGTCGGCGCGATCATCTCTCCGGCGCAGAAGGAAAGCGTGCAGAGCTATGTGCGCCTGGGGAAGGAAGAGGGCGCTGAGGTGCTCACCGGTGGTGTCGAGCCGGATGACGAGTCGCTCGCCGGCGGCAACTTCCTGCTGCCCACGGTGCTCGGGAATGTCCACCCGGGCATGCGTGTCGCGCAGGAGGAGATCTTCGGGCCGGTGGTCGCCATCATCCCCTTCGACACCGAGGAGGAGGCCATTCGCATCGCGAACGACTCCATCTACGGCCTCTCGGGCTCCATCTGGACTCGCGACATTGGGCGCGCGCTGCGGGTGGCCAAGCGCGTTCGCACGGGCACGCTCTCGATCAATAGCAACGACAGCGTCCATATCGAAGCGCCGTTTGGCGGCTACCGGCAGTCGGGCATCGGTCGTGAGCTGGGAATGTATGGCATCGAGCTCTACACCGAGGTCAAGAACGTCTATATCTCGGATAAGTAGAGCCACATGCCCGCTCGCGAGATCCTGACGCCCGCGCGGGCGGCCCGCACGGGTGCGCCCTTTGTCGTGTGCGAGACCCTGCGCCCGATGCTGGCCTGAGCGCACAGGGAACCAGCATGGCGCGTGCGGCGTCTTCACAGTGACTCTCAGTCACGGTGAGCATGGAGCGCGGTCAGATGCGCGGGAGGTGATCAATGCGGCGATATCCTCTATGGATCTTGGTGGCTGCCTGCGTCGTGGCGCTGGCCGGCTGTGGCGCGAGCGCGGGCGCACAGACGACGCAGACGCCTGCCGACTGCGGCACCGTCACCTCGAACGCGCGCAATCTCGTGACTGATCCAGGTGCGACGCAAGCCGAGGGCTGCCTGCGCGATGGCTTCACGGCGTGCCGCGTGGACACCGTGATGATCTTTGAAGAGGGCGGCCTCGACTGGCACTATCAGCATCATCTGAAGGTGACACATGCTGGCGGAGGCTGCGCCATCGCGGATGAGTTCACCGGATGGGTGGGCAGCCCAAGCCACGGTGTGTCCGGCCAGGGGCAGTGCTCGCATCTCGACCAGCGAGGAGCCGATCTGGTGGTAAGTGGGTGCACCTCGGGTCGCGACATGTTCATCATCCCAGGCTACACCACTCCCTAGCCATCGGCGCCCGGTCAGAGGCCGCTGACAGGCTCGGGCACGTTTTGCAGCGACGCGATCAGCTCCTCACGCACTCGGCGAAGCTCGGCGCGGTGGAGATCCGTCAGCCCGCAGAGTAGCGCCTCCCCTTTTTCGGTAACCCGCACGAAGACTTGCCGCTTGTCGCGCTGGTCACGCACTCTGACAACGAGGTCGAGCGCGGCGGCCCGGTCCACGAGCTGCACCGCCGCATGGTGCGCCAGCTGGAGAGCGCTGGCAATCTCCGAGATCGTTGCCGACTCGCGACTGGGCATCCCCTTGATGGCGAGCAAAAGCTGATGCTGCTGCGGCGCGATACCTTCGCGGCGCGCGGCAACCTCGCTGAAGCGGAGGAACTCGCGCAAGATGCGACGAAACCTGGCCAGCGACTCATATTCTGCTTTGGTAATTGTAGCGGGTTCATCACATGACATCTCGGCCACCTCTTCCCCACACGCTGCTGGTCTTCTTCCAACAGCTCATGCTTCATATACAGCACCCCATCAGAGCATGATTGGCTCATGCAAAAGTCTTGGCATTATACGCACCATATGGCACGAGAGTTCAGCCGTCGAGCCATCCCCATGTGGCGCATCCGCCTGCCCATATCTGGCGAGCTCGCGTGCCACGCAAGCAACCCTTGGCTCGTAGAGAAAGTGTCGCCAGGGCCCCGCGCTTTCCGGGCCTCTATAGCGAGCGGAGGGTTCCCATGTCGAGATGGCTGTTGAATCTGCTGGTGGGCATCGTCGTCAACGGACTGGCGATCAGCATCACCGCCGCACTGCTCCCGGGCATCCACATCACCGCGAGCAGCTCGTCCGATCGTGTCGTCACTTTCCTGGTGCTGGGAGTCGTGTTCGGCCTCGTAAATAGCCTCATCAAGCCGATCGTGAGCTTC
>DASWAC010000316.1:0-6426 GCA_036391335.1 Ktedonobacterales bacterium | reverse complement strand
TCACGCCACAGTCGCCTGTCACAGCACAGCCGCCTGCGCCGCCGTCCGCGCCGCCGTCGCCCAAGGCGCCATGGTGGCGCACGTATTTTCACGGCATCGAGCCCGGCTGGATATTCACGGCGCTCGCCATCTTGCTCGTTGGCACCCTCTTTGGCACGCTGCTGCTGGGTGGCGCAGGCAGAGGCGGGACCACCGTTGCCGGCCCGAGCGCGACCCCCGACTTGAAAGGCGTGAACACACCGCATACAGTCTACGACGCGACCGCGCCGGTGGCCGCCAGCGGTGACTCCGTGAATATTGCGCTGGATGTCTCGGAGGGCAAGCTCGGCATCGCGCCGAACGTGACCTATCAGGCGTGGATGTATGGCAAGACGGTTCCTGGTCCCGTGCTGCGGGTGCGCCAGGGACAGACGGTGCACTTCACACTGACGAACTCAGGCCAGATCGCCCACTCGATCGACTTCCACGCGGCGCAGACCCCGCCGGACCAGAACTATGTCTCTGTGCTGCCGGGAAAGAGTCTGAGCTTCACCTTCAAAGCCAACTATCCCGGCATCTTCATGTACCACTGCGGCACGCCAACCGTGGCGCACCACATGGCGAACGGCATGTATGGCGCGATCATCGTTGATCCGGCCAACGGCTGGAGCCCCGCTCGCGAGTACGTGCTGGTGCAGAGTGAGTTCTATCCCAAGAAGAATGCCGACGGCACCTTCGGGCTCGACACTGACGCGATCATGACCGGCCAGCCACCCGCCTTCGTGGTCTTCAACGGCTATGCCAACCAGTACAAAGACAATCCGCTGCCGGCCAAGGCAGGGGAGAAGATTCGACTCTTCGTCCTCAACGCTGGCCCGACGGACTTCTCGGCCTTTCACGTCATCGGGGCGATCTTGAGCGATGTCTATGCCGATGGCAATCCCGCGAACCACACGGTTGGCCAGCAGACGGTGACCATCCCGCCGGGCGGAGGCACCGTGCTGGAGCTGACGATTCCCGAGGCAGGCAGCTACGCCTTCGTGACGCACTCGTTCTCGGACGCGATGAAAGGCGCCATTGGAGTGCTCAAAGTCAGCTAGTATCCTCGCTAGCATCCTCATGTGCATGAATGGTGACGGGGGCCCTGCACTCAGCGGCTCCCGTTGCGCGTCTCGAAAGAAGCATCTGTGATGACTGTGCGCGCTAATGCCCGGCTACCTATGGCCGAGTCCCATCAATATCCCTTCACGCTGGTGGTTCCTGCCATGCGGCTCGCGCTGGCGCTGGGCGCGCTGGGTGGCTTCGTCCTCGCTGCGGTGATCACGCTGGCGCGGGCATCTCACATCTCGCTCGGCATCGCCGAGCCCGCATTGATCCAGGCACACGGCCACGTGCAGATCATGGGCTGGGTCGGCCTCTTCATGCTGGCGGTGGCGACGCATGTCGTTCCCCGCTTGCGAGGCCAGCCGCTGGCCTTTGCCGGGGCGGTCTCGTGGGTGTGGCGTGGCCTCGTCGTGGGCCTGACACTGCGGCTGGTGAGCCAGCCACTCGCGGCGACGGGTGGGGGCATCTGGCGAGTGGGCATGGTGGCCAGCGGCCTGCTAGAGCTCGCATCGCTCTGGACGCTGGGCGTGATCTTCCTGGCCACCGTCACGGGCGGACCCTCTCTGCGAGGGCGACCGGCCATGCTGGGCATCATGCCACTGCTGATCATCGCGCTGGTGGGCCTGATGTTGGGGCCGGTCGTCACGCTGGTGGGCCTGGCTCAGGCATCTGCCTCGGTCCATCCGCTGCTGCCGGCCACTCTGGATGAGATGACGGTGGCGCTTGGCCTCATGGGCTTCCTCGTGCCGCTGGCGCTCGCGATGTCAGTACGCTTCCTTCCACTCTATGGCGGGCTGCGCCCGTTCCCGCGTAGACCGCTCGTCATCTTCGAGGCGCTCTACGTGCTGGGGCTGGTGACCCTGCCGCTGGCGCTAACCAATGTGTGGCCGGCCGGCTTTGGGCTGGGGCACCTCTTGCTAGGGCTCGCCCTCACTGGATTCGCCGGCACGATGGGCTGGCTGATCGTGCGGCGGCCGCCCCCCGTGGTGAGCGCGAAGATCCCCCTGAGCCCCGCGCCACCACGCGCCCGACCGGCGACCTCAGGCGTCTTCGCCATGGCTGGGCTCACCACGCTGGCCTTCTTCTGGCTCCTGTTTGGCGGCATCATCTTCGTGACGGATGGCATCGCCATGCTGGCCGGTGGCACGCCGCCCATCCCACTGGATGCCGCGCGACATAGCCTCGCGCTGGGCTTTATCGGCCTGCTGCTCTGTGGCATCGCGCCGCGGCTCGCGCCGGCGTTCAGTGGCCATGCGATGCGATCGCCCGCGCTGGTGACGGCGACCTTCTGGGTGGGGCTGGCGGCCTCGGTGACGCGTGTGGGCTCGGTGCTGCTGCAGGCCTCCGCCGCCGGCGCGAGCGTGGCCCTGCTAGGAGCCTCGGGCGTGCTGGGCCTGGGCCTTGCGTGGCTCCTGCTGCTCAACCTGTGGCCGGCCCTCCCGCTGCCGCGACGAGCGTGACTGTGGCACGTGAAAACGAAGCGGTCACTCGTGGGCCAGGTCTCAGCCGTGTGGCTGCCAGAGGCGCCCATCTCCCGGATGACTTGACGTGAGCCTGTGTTCCATCTACACCTAGACTAGCAAGTCTGACCACATAGTCTAAGAATGGAAGTCAACCTATGACGTTGCGCGAGAAGCAGCTCTATCACCAGATCCACCCACTCAAGCTGGTGACGGATATCAGCGCCTCCATCGTCTCGACGTATTTCTTCTGGATGCAGCAGCTCGGGCTCGGCCTGCTCACGATGTTTCTGCCACCCATCATCGTCTCGACCATCATGCTGCTCACCCTCGATTTCACCTGGATCAAAGACTCGGCGGTCGGCCGCTATCTCAAGCGCTCGATGACCCCCGCAATGGAGGCGCTGCGGCTGCTGGGCACACTGCCCATGGTGCTGGGCGCATGGTGGCATCAATGGTGGCTCATCGCGGCGGGCGTGCTTATCGTGCTCTTCGGCTGGCTGCGTGGCCTCATTCTGCCGCGACAAGGGAACCGCGATGCCGTCTCCGCGATTTGACCGTCTGGCGCCTGCCAAGCGTGAGCGCCTGCTCGACGCCGCCGCCCATGAATTCGCAGCGCATGGCTATGCGAGCGCCTCGATCAACCGCATCCTGGAGCAAGCGGGCATGAGTAAAGGCGCGGCCTATTACTACGTCGCGGATAAGGCTGACCTCTTCGCGGTGACCGTCCACTACTGCGTGGCGCGGCTGGACCTGCTCCCTGAGTCGCTTGATCCCGCTGACCTCACCGTCGAGACATTTTGGCCCACCTTCGCCCGCCTGCGCCGGGAGCCATTGCTGCGCGCATACGACGCGCCGTGGCTCTTTGGCGCGCTCAAGGCGGCTGGCCGGCTCGACCCTGCGCAGGTGAGCGAGGGACCGCTGGCGGCGCTGAGTGGCGAGCTTCAGGCCGGGGTGATGGCGGTGGTGCGCCAGGGGCAACGCCTGGGCCTGGTGCGTGCTGATGTGCCAGAAGACCTCATCTTTCAGTGGCTGCGCGCCCTCGACAGCGCCAGCGATGACTGGTTGTTGGCACGCTGGGCCCAGATGACCCCCGAGACACTGGCGCGGCTGTCTGACATGACAGTCCAGACCATGCGTCAGGCCGTGGCGCCGGCGTGGCCGGACGCGTGAACCGCCCATCGAGAGCTCGCCGCGACTTGTGCCGGTTGGTACACTAGGTGGCAAGAGGCCAGTGTCACCTCTACCGGAGCCACGCTCCCCCTGAGGGCTCGCCATGAGATATGATCTGCCACCTGCTAGCCAGCTGCACACCAGTCGAGACCTCATCCGCCCGGCAACCGAGCCACTCAATGAGATAGGGCGGATGCTGCGCGGCTGCAAAGATGCCGACGTGACCTTCGTCCCGGTGGACCCACTGGCGCATGACGACTCCGCGACGGGCGAGGGTGAGGTCGCCGTGGCCTGGACGTTGGGACACATCATCGTGCACCTGACGGCCACCACCGAGGAATCCGCCGCGCTCGCCGCGGAGCTGGCCCGAGGCGTGGCCTATCACGGCAGGTCGCGCAACGAGCTGCCATGGGAGACGGTGACGACGGTGGCCCAGTGCCGTGCCCGCCTGGAGGAAAGTCGCCGGATGCGCCTGGCGAGCCTGGGCATGTGGCCAGACGTTCCGGACCTCGCCAACAGCTATCAGCCATGGGACGGCGCCCCCGACCACAACGCGCTGAAGCGTTTCATGGTGGGGGTGCGGCACGAGGTGGACCATCTCGCGCAGATTCGAGACGTGATCGGGCAGGCACGAGCCTGTCGGCGGCGGCAGACGTGGTGGTGGCGACTCTTTCATCCCGGGGCGAGGGGAAACGACCTTGCCAGGCTGAGTGAGCAGGTGGCGCAGGGCAGAGCATCTGCGCCGGCAGACGAGGAAATAGCGGGCGGTATGGCTGATTCACCCCATGAGGTTGCGGAGCTAGCCGAGCGCTGATATAGTAGCGTGACAGAAAGTAGTGGGTGAGAGGGAGGTGAGACGATGCGCTATTGTGGCAGCTGTGGCGCGCCGTTTGATCCTTTCGACCTCGTGGGCGGGCGATGCCCGACCTGCGGCGCCTTCATCACGCTAGGTGGCGACATCATTCCCACCGGGGCGCCTCTCCCCACCGGCGGGCCTATTCACACTGGCGCTCCCATTCGCACCGGCGGACCCATCCCCACTGGCGCGCCCATACCAACCGGCGCTCCCATGCTCTCCCAGATCCAATTCGATGCGACAACCATTCCGACGATACGCGCCGTGCCACGTGTTCGCGCGCGGCTTCGCTATTTCGCCAAGCGTCTCTACTGGCCGGTCTCAGGCGTCGTCGTGCTCTTGCTGGCGCTGCTCGCGTTTGTGGGCTGGCAGCTCTCCCTTGGCGCGGGCACACGCACTGGCGGCTCACACGAGCCCGGCCGGAATGATGCTGTGCCGACGACGACTTTCGAGACGTTTCTGCTCACTCCAGCGGCAGTGGCAACGGCCCAGCCCGACGCCAGTGTCACGCCACGCGCCACTGTTGAGCAGCCAGACCTGCATGTTTGGCCGACGGCAGTGAGCTTTGGTCTTCTTTCTTGTGTGGGTGGGCAGCATGCCGCATTCACGGTGGAAAATAGCGGCGGCGGCACACTGAGCTGGTCGGCGGCGACCAGCGATGGGTACCAGATCACGCCAGATAACGGCACACTGGAGGCGAAGAAGCAGCTACAAGTCTCGGTGAGCAAGATCACGACGTCCGGCATGGTGACCATCACCGCGCCGGGCGCCGCCAACTCGCCTCAGACGGTGACCATGAGCTGCTCGCTGACAGGAAGCCGGGGGAGCGTGTCACGCAGGCAGCCAGTCACTTCTTTGGGATATAGTGATAGCGAGACCTGATGCGTTCCCCCATGAGTCACCCCCAAGGAGAACACGCTTGGCCACCCCCACCTCAGCCCCGCGATCAGCCTTCTGGCGCAACTTTGGCCTCATCCTCGGTGTCAATATCCTCTGGCTGCCGCTCAGCATGCTGTTCAACAGCCTGCAATCACTCGTCTTACCCGTCTTTGTGCTGC
The DNA here is from genome assembly GCA_036391335.1 of Ktedonobacterales bacterium. Lineage (GTDB taxonomy): Bacteria > Chloroflexota > Ktedonobacteria > Ktedonobacterales > JADMIN01 > DASWAC01. The sequence goes on along the minus strand of DASWAC010000316.1, from coordinate 796 downwards.
GCTTCGTCGCGCCAACGGAGAAGGGCACCGTCCTCGGCCTCATCCTCTTCGTCGGCCTGGCGGCGGGCGCGCTGATCCAGCCGGTGGTGGGGAGTTATTCCGACCGGCTTCCCCAGGGCAGGTGGGGCCGTCGCCAGCCGGTGATCGCCGTGGGCATTGCGCTGACCCTCGCCTTCCTCGCGGGGTTCGCGTTTGCCGGGTCGATCTGGGTGCTCGTGGTGGCCTATGTGGGCGTGACGGTGGCAGCCGGCATCGCTCAGGCCGGGTTCCAGGGACTCTTGCCTGACTTGATGCCTGCCAGCCTGCGTGGCGGCGCGGCAGGGCTGAAGGGCTTCCTCGAGCTGCTGGGCTCGGTGCTGGGATTCAGCATCGCCGGCATCCTGATCAAGAAGGGACAGCCTGCCGCCGTCGTGATTGCCGTCGGCATCCTCCTGGTGATCGGTGGACTCGTGAGCCTGGCGCTGGTGCGCGAAGGCAAGCGGCAGCGCATCCAGGATGCTCGCCAGGAGCAGCCACTCTCCGCACCGCCGGCCGGGCCGATCTCCACGCTGGCGCAGCAGGCTGCCCAGGAGCAGCTGCCGCCCCCATCTGGCCAGGGTAGCTCGGTATCCCCATTCGTTCGGGTGATGGTATCGCGGTTCCTCTTCCTGCTGGGCGTCTATGGCATCGGGCACTTCCTCCTCTTCTATGTGCGTGACCGGCTGCATCTCGGCACCGGCAGCGGCGCCAGCACGACGAGTGCCCTGCTCACTGCCTTCACTATCGCCACAGCCCTCGTGGCGCTCATCGGGGGCAT
>DASWAC010000315.1:0-8719 GCA_036391335.1 Ktedonobacterales bacterium | reverse complement strand
CACATGGCCTTGGGCGCGATCGTCTATGGCGTCTTCGTGGGCAAGGTCTTCCTCGTGCGGATGCGTGGCTTCCCTAGTTGGGCGCTGCCCGTCGCGGGAAGCCTGCTCTTCACGGTGCTGCTGGGCCTGTGGCTCACCTCGGCCTACTGGCTCTTCGCCACCTATGGCGTGAGACTGTAGCGGTCGCGGGCCAGCAGCTAGTGGGCACGCCCGAGGGCCATGGGCGTGTCGCCGTCGGGGACGATGCGCTCGCCGCGCGCGATGGCCTGCGCCAGCTGCTGGCGATAGTCCTCAGGAATGGGCGGCTCGACCTGCTCTTTGCGGCGCTGCCCCTTGCGATAGGCCAGAGCGCGGTGATAGAGCTTCTCGAAGTAGCGGCCATCACCAGACATGCGATAGGCGCCACCGGTGCGCTGCAGCTCGCGCTGGCGCTCGACGAAGGGCCGCAGCGCCTGCCACGACCACACGATGCGGCGAGAATAGAGGGGGACGAGATAGGCTGCCGGGATCATCTCAGATTCCACCAGGAAGCCGATCTCCTCATAGACGCGCACGACCCACGTGGCCAGCGTCAGCTCGTCAGGGCTGAACGCCTCGATGCGCGGCGGCAGGCCTAGCACCAGGTCAGCATGGTGATAGGCCTCGTGGCTGCCGAAATCCTCGAACATGCGCACGACCGCCTCGAGATAGCGTGTCTTGGCGGTCTCACGAAACTGGAAATACGCCGCGAAGCCCGCCAGCACCAGGAAGATCGTCTGGACGATCGCGATGCCGAGGGTGATAGTCGTGGCGTCGAGCTGAAACATGCCGGGTGCTCCTCTTGAAAGGCACTCGCGAGATGGCGCCTCACCGGGTCGCCGTGTCTTCGCCTCGTCGCTCCAAGGTTGTAGCACGCCGATATTAAGCTTGCGTTATGTGCTCGCTAGCCGCGCTTAATGTATTTATAGGCCTCGGCCATCTCCATGGTATGGCCCCACTTGCGCGCCTCGGCGGCATTGTGCTTCGCCCACTCGGTGATGCGCGCCGACAGCTCTTCCCAGTTGCCCACCTGGCTGACATGCGCCCTGAGCCCGGCGATCTTGGTCTCGATGTGCGCGGTAATGTCTACCCAGTGATTAGGTGTGGATGTGCCACCGATGTAGACCTCTTTGACCTCGTGCGTCTCCAGCCCCTCGGCGGCCAGCTCGGGAAAGGCCAGGCGGGTGCCGGCGACAGGGATGATGGCCGCCATGGTCGCCTCGCCCGCGATGCGGTGATCGGGATGGTTGATGTAGTCGTCGCTCCAGAAGCGAGTGGGATCCTGGCAGATCACCACGTCGGGCTTCGTCTTGCGGATGACACGCGCGATATCGGATCGCAGCGCCAGCGTGTGCTCCAGGCGGGAATCGGGATACCCCAGGAAGATGACCGGGTTCTTCACCCCCAGCGCGGTGGCCGCGTTCTGCGCCTCGACCCGCCGCTTGGCGGCAAGCTGCTCGCTGGTGATCTCTTTGTCACCCTGGTCGCCCGCCTGGCCATCAGTCACCAGGCAATAGTAGATGTCGCTGCCCTCGGCCGCCCACCGCGCGAGGGTGCCCCCAGAGCCAAACTCGCCGTCATCGGGGTGCGCCATGACGATTAGCACTCGCTTTGGCTGCGTCTCTTCTGCCATGCTTGAGGTTTCCTTTCAGATTCACTGCTCACCCGCGCCGCTCGCGGGTCAGCTATCCCGTTCCCATTCTTCACGCCATGCCGCCAGGTGGTCGAGCGCGCGGCTCACCAGAGCCTGATGCTCCGGCGGATTCATCCAGCGGCTCACCCCCGAAGGATGAGGCAGCGCCAGCAGCCGCACTCCCTCGCGCTCGCGCACCGTGCCAACGACATCCTCCAGCCGGGCAGGGCCTAGCAAGGCGCTAATGGCCATGCCGCCGACGACCAGGATGCCACGCGGGCGCACCAGCTCCAGCTCGTGCAGCAGATAGGGCTGGCAGAGCGCCAGCTCCGGCGCGGATGGCTTGCGGTCACCGCTTCCCTTCGCAGCCGGGCCGGGGAAACAGCGGGTGAGGGCCGAGAGATAGATCTCGCTGCGCAGCGCGCCCGGCGCGAAGCCCGCGCGGGCCAGCCAGGTTTCGAGCACCTTGCCCCCAGGCCCGCTAAATGGTCGCCCGTGCAGCATGGAGAGGCGGCCCGGCGCCTGGCCAACGAGCATCAGCGCGTTACCGATGCGCCCACGTGTGGCGCCGATGGGTCGCGCCTCGGTGAGATAGCCCGCGGTGACGCAGCGACGGCATGCCTCGACCTGTGCGTGTAATGCGGCCAGCGCGGCCTGGCGCTCGGCGGTGCGCTGGCTTGGCGGGATTGGCGGCCAGAGAGGGAGCAGCCTCGATGAGGTGGCCGAGCGTGTCAACGGTCACCTCGCACGCCATAATTCCTGCGGAAGTAGATCAGCGGATCGGCATTGGTCCCGCTGACTGCCTCGACATGGCCCACGATGATGCTGTGGTCGCCACCGGGATAGACCTCGGTGATGCGGCAATCCACAAAGCCCATCGTACCCTTGAGAATGGGGGCGCCAGTCGCGGCAACGCCCAGGCCGCAGCCGCACAGGTCACGATTGCGCAGCTCACTGGACCGGGCGAAGCAATCGGCGAGGTCGGCCTGAGTGGCGCTGAGGATGTTCACGGCGAAGATGCCCGCCTGCACCAGCATGTCGTGGATGTGGGCGGCGCGCTCGATGCAGATGAGCACGAGGGGTGGATCCAGCGAGACAGACGCGAAGGCGTTCACCGTGATCGCGGCGCGCAGACCCCCCAGCCGGGTGGAGACCACCGTGACCCCCGTCGCGAAGCGCCCGAGCACCGCCTTGAAATCGTCGGGGGTGAAGTCGGTCATGGACGTCTGAAAAAGTGAGCCGTTGCTCGTATCGCCACCCCTCTTGCCAACCCTGGCGTAGAAGCGCATGCGCCCGAGGCATGCGATGTGCGCGCGACAGGTGTGTGCCTAAACTATACTGCGCAGGTCGGGATTTCGACAACGGGCCGCGGCGAGCGCACCTCAGAGATCAGGCTCGAGAAGCGCGATGGCGATCGCCACGTCGGCAGGATACTCCTCCAAGAAGACACGCGCGCGCAGGCCGCGTTGTGCTGCCGGGTATTCCATGATGCTCGTGATGGCGCAATGCGTCTCGATATGCACGAGGAGGCGAGCCAGAGCTTCGTAGGAACTGGGCCAAGGCTGGCACTGCTCGATGGCGGCGATCCCCTCGCTGAGCTCTTCCCATGCGCCGGCCGGGACAAAGCCGGTTGCCTTGAGGCACTGGACACAGCGGGGGAGTGAGCGCTTCGCCGAGGTGCGCAGACCGCGCACGAGGTCAGCGAGTGCCTGAGGAAACGTTGCATCGTCTGGGAGTGGAGACATGGGCGACTGCCCGGATGGGGTGAATGGAGGGTTCACCATAGCGGTATCCTCGACCGGGGTGGGTTGACGCGCTACCGGAGGATGGAGACGACTGTCTCCTATACAAGGAGATGCTTAGTATAGGCTACGAGTCATTTACCCCCACGGTTGCATGCCAGTGGGACCATCTTTCCACCCAGGTCGAGGGGAACTTTCAGCATGCGAAAATATCGGGTCAAGTGGCTACACAAAGTGCATAGAAGTGCTTCAGAGGAGTAGCCACAGAGATCATAGGCGCCGGCCAACGGTGGATGGCGCGCGCTGCCGGACGCTCAGTCGGGGAGCTCGGACATCAAGCGTAGCCTTGGGCGCTCCATGATGCTCTCCATGTTCTCGAGGCCGAGCCGCCGCGACAGGATATCGTAGGCCAGCTGCTTTTGTAGCACCTGATACTCGGCGCTCTCAGGGCCTACGCCGAGGCAGCTGGCGACCTTTTCCATGAAGTCTTGTGGATCGCGAGGGAGAATGATCCCAGATTCGATCTCAGAGTATTGCCCACTGCTCAGCTGTAGGCCCTTCTCAGCCAGGCAGCCGATCACTGTCTGCGCGGTGACACGGACACGCAACAGGCCGGCATTGTCACCAGCCATGCGGCGCATGTAGGTCTCGCGGAGGTAACGCACAACATCACCAAAGTGCTCAAACTCGCGGCCCTTTTGGGTTGCCATATCTACCATATCTCTCCTAGCCCGCACGCCAAGAGGGAGATGCGTGCGAAAGGGTGATAGCTTCGCTGCCTCGTGCAAATCACCAACACGGCGGGCCATATCTAAGGGATAGAGATGGCACTACGGAAAGATGGGAGCACGGCTTTCAGCGGGCTCCCGACAAGCACGCAACGTCTCTAAGGCGTGAGAGCGAAGTTTGCGGCGCTCCACACGAGGCAGTCTACACGTATGTCGTACTAATCTCTCGTCCTGAATAGAGTGTACCATCGCCAAATGGCTTCGTCAATGGTAATTCATAAAGCTGGTGTAATAGAAACGCGCACTGGTCCGGGCTCTCAACAGGAGTAAGTAGAATTCTCTTGTCACATTTTGTCAAATATCTTGAGATAAGTCTGACCAGAAGGTAATTTCTCTTGACATGTCGAGAACTCATTTGACAAATATGTCAACACACGTTTTTACAATGATGAGGTGTATTTTTGATACGACACACTGAAGAGACTCCAGATGTGATTGACAACACTATCCTCTTGATGCTAAGATCACTTCGGCGACACCATGCGAGGGTTGTCCCTTCGGGGATCTCCTTTCCCGTGGTCACTTGGCCGGGGGATGGCGGGTGGTGGTGGCAAGCGGGGAAGGATCACGTTTGCCACCCGTCGTCTTTTTCTTTGCCAGCAGGCTTGGTCTCCTGCTCAGCGCCCCGACGTTGTCGCCAGTGTGCGCTACCAGCTCTCACATTCATGAATACCGCATCAACGTGATAAAGTACAATCTGGCGTCATCCGCGCCAGGTGTCTCAGAACCTTGACCCTCACAGCAGGAGAGGAACGACAATACCATGACCAAGGCGCCTGGCATGTTGGTCATCAAAGGGCGCACCAGCGCCGGCCGTGTCATGGGCGTTGCCGGGTGGCGCCTCACGGGCGTGGGCGTGGTGACCGATGAGAAGCGCCTGGAAGCCACGATGCTGGCGCTGACACGCGTCCTCTCGCTGCACCTGGGCAGCTCCCCGGTTGAGCCAGCGCTCGCTTTGCATACCCTGGTCACGCCCTCTGCGCTGAGTGCCTCACATAGTGAAGAGGTGGACCTCACCCTGTTGCTGCGGCTGCGCGGCTATGACATGACCACCCCGGTCATGCGTGGCCATTTGACTGACTGGCTGCGCGCGGTCGGGCGCATCCTCGCCGGCACACTCCCTTTCTACGAGTTCGCTCCGCTGGGCAGCAGGGCCGAGGTTGGCGCCGCGCTCAAGCCCTTCGAGCCACGCGACACCGGGATCTTCACCCGCCGCCCATTCAACGCGCCCGATGGCCAGCAGGTCTATCAGTCGCTCATGGGCATTCCCAATATTGACAGCATCGTGGATGCCGCCCTGCAATTGGACGTGCCCACACTGCTGAGCGTGGCGGTCGCCCCCTGTGATCACGCCCTCCAGATCGAGCAGGAGTCGCTCATCAGCGAGGGTGGCCATGCGGTGGGCGTGGGCGGCGCCTATTCGCATCATCGTGATGGCGGGATTGACGCCGAGGCCGCCGCCTCTGAGGTGCAGACGGACCTCGCCCGCGCGTGGATCGCCAAGCGCGTGCCCGAGCTGATGCAGCGGGCTTTCTATCTGCGCATGCAACTCGCCGCGCCAACAACGCTCGCACCGGACCTCATCGTCACCACCGCTCACGAGCTCGGTGGCCCCGGCAGCCTGACGGCCGGAGTCGCGCTGCGCAATCCTGCGCTGCCTCTGGTCTCGGGAGCCGACTTCACGCGCCCGCGCACCACGCATGCGCCAGGGAAGACGCGCAGCGAGGCGGCGATCGCGCTGGAAAACCTCGAGACGATCGGCTTCTCGTCGTGGTCGGCATCCCCATCTGAGCAGGGAGCCGCGCCGGAGTCGCTGGGTGTGCTGGCGGATGTCGCCGAGGCCACGCGCATGTTCGCGCTGCCAGTCGATGCGCCGTGGCTGCCGGCTCGCCGCCCCGCGAAGCAGCTGCCGGTGCGTGTCTCCGTGCGCGACGGGGTGCGCCTGGGGGTGAATACGGCACGCGGCCATCCGCAGCCAGTGCTGCTACCACAGGCCTCGCGCACGCATCACACCTGGCTGGTGGGCGCCACGGGCACGGGGAAGTCCACCCTGATGGCTTCGATGGTGCTGCAAGATATCGAGCAAGGTCACGCCGTCATCTGCATCGAGCCACATGGCGACATGCTGACCGAGGTGCTGGGGCGCATCCCGCGCAAGCGCTGGAAAGACGTCATTCTCCTCGACCCGGCTGATGTCGACCGCCCGCTGGGACTCAATCCGCTCAATGAGCAGGATCCCGACAAGCAGGCGCATATCGTCAGCTCCTTCATCGGCCTGCTGACACAACTCTACGATCCCTATCATCAGGGCATCGTCGGCCCGCGCTTCGAGCATAATACGCGCAACACGATGTATACGGTGATGTCGACCCCCGACCTGACGCTGGTCGAGGTGTTGCGCGCCTTTCAGGACCATTCCTGGGTGCGCGATGCCTTGCTGCCCAACGTGAAGGATCCGCTGGTGCGCAGTTACTGGAATGACCAGATGCGCAAGACGAATGACTTCCACTATAGCGAGATCCTCGACTGGGTCATCTCGAAGTTCAGCCATTTCGTGGTGGACCGCATGATGCGCAACATCCTGGGCCAGCGCACCAGCTCGTTCGACTTTCGCGAGAGCATGGATAGCGGCAAGATCGTGCTCATCAGCCTGGCGAAAGGGCGCCTGGGTGAGGAGAACGCGAACTTCCTCGGCCTGATCTTGCTGCCGATGATCCTGCAAGCGGCTCTCTCACGCGCCGACACCTCGGCGCCGCTGCGCCCGTACACGTCGCTCTATGTGGATGAGTTCCAGAACTACTCGTCCGACGCGCTGGCGCGTATGCTGGCCGAGGCCCGCAAATATGGGGTCAGCCTGACCCTGGCCTGCCAACACCTCGGGCAGCTCACCCAGGCCATCCGTGACGCGGTGATCGGCAACGTCGCTAGCATCGTGGCCTTCCGCACTGGCGCGTCAGACGCCCATGCGCTGGAGCAGATCTTCGCGCCCTCGCCACTCGATGCGGACGCCCTGCAGAATCTACCGCGCTTCTCGGCCTATGCCCGGCTGCTCGTGGAGCGCCAGCAGACGCCGGTCTTTACGCTGCATACCGAGCCGCTGGCCCTGCCATGGAGCGAAGACTGCGACCGCGAGGTGCGTGCGCGCTCCCGCGCCACCTGGGGGCGTGACCGCGCGACGGTGGAACGGGATATCATGGGGCGCATGATGTGGGGCAAAGAGGAGCGTGGCCAGGGTCCGCTCGAGCGGCTCGGCTTCCCGACCTAGCCTCTCCCCGCGAAGGTGATGATGCGGCGGCAGCCCTCACGCAGCTGGTCATCCGCTGCCGCCAGCGAGATCCGTACCATGCCCTCGGCCACCTGGCCAAAGGTGCTGCCCGGGGCGACGGCGACATGCTGCTCGTCGAGCAGCGCCAGCGCCAGCTCGAGACTGGGCCGCCGCAGGTGACGAAGGTCCACCATGGCATAGAAGGCGCCATGCGGGACCGAGCCGAGCAGATCGTGCGCCTTGAGCAGGTCCACCACCAGATCACGCCGCGCGCGATAGGCGTCGCGCATCTGTGCCACACTGTCTTGCGGTCCGGTGAGAGCCGCCTCGGCGGCGCGCTGCGAGACCGATGATGGGCACGAGAGCAGCATCTCGTGCAGCTTGGTCGCCAGCGCGATCACCTTGGGGTCCCCCACTGCCCAGCCGAGACGCCAGCCGGTCATGGCATAGGTCTTCGAGACGGACGAGATGGCGATGACATGCTGCAGGTCGCACTGGGCCGTGGAAAAGTGCTGTCCCTCAAAGACGAGCGCCTCATAGACCTCATCACTGACGAGATAGAGGTCGTGCTCGATGGCGAGATCCACCAGGCCTTTGACCAACTCAGGAGGAAAGACCGCGCCCGTCGGGTTCCCCGGCGTATTGATCATGATCGCCTTGGTGCGTGGCGTGATCAGGGCGCGCATCTCGGCCAGATCGGGCAGATAGCCCGCCTCGGCGCGCATGCTAAAAGGCACGGCAGTCGCGCGACCCATCTTCACGATGTTGAGATAATTTGGCCAGCAGGGGTCGGGAACCAGCACTTCGTCGCCATCGTCCAGCAGCGCCAGCACCACGCTCATCAGCGCGCCCACCGCGCCATGGGTGACCATCACGTTTTCCACCGCGACCGGCCGGCCCCAGGCACGCGACGTGTGCGCGGCCAGCACCTCGCGCAGGCTGAGCAGCCCACCGCCGGCGGTGTATTTGGTGTAGCCCGCCTGGGCATCGTGAAAGGCCGCGTCGATGATGTGCGCGGGTGTGGGGAAGCTCGGCTCACCGGTCTCCAGGCGGATGGCGTCGGGCACCAGCGTGGCGCGCGCCATGAGCTCACGAATGCCGGAGCGCGGCATGGCCTCGACGAGTGGCGAGAGTGGCTTCATGTAGGATCCCCCCAATGCTAACGGTGTGCGAATTCCTCTTGGAGCATACGTCGTGCGCTATCCGGTCGCAATGTGGATGGAGAGAATTGGGTCTCTAGGCACACGCTGGCTGAATCCTAATCGCGAATCAT
>DASWAC010000314.1:0-3932 GCA_036391335.1 Ktedonobacterales bacterium | reverse complement strand
TTGATCTTCACGTGCGCTCCTTTGCTGGGTGGATAGCTCCCGCTCAATGAGTTCTCGCGCTCGCAGTATATGCCGGAAGCACTCGGGACCAGTCGCCACTGGCGAGTGGCCTAGCCCATCAGGGTGTACGCGGCTGGGGGGAGCCTCGGCAGCACCGCACCAGCGTGTGCCACTGCCTGACATGGCGGCGCTCCTAAAGACATAACCCAACCTTCACCCACGTTCGCTTGTTTACGCCTTTGCGCCGTGTTATCATGCGCCCAAGGCTCGCCGGCAGGCGATGGGCACGCTGCCACGGCCATGTGCACTGATTTCATCAATGGCGATGCGTGCGCGCGTCGCAGGAGGCGTGATCCCCCATGAGTGACGCGAGCCCCTCGACCACCAAGGCCAGGAGCGCATCTCCGCTGACATCGCCAACCTTTGCCTTCTGGGTGCTGCTCATCCTCAACTTCCTGAACTACCTCAACCGGTACGTCTTCGTCGGCCTCACCCCACTCATCCAGAAGGACCTGAAGTTCAATGACGCCGAGCTTGGCCTGCTCGGCAGCGTCTTCTTCCTCGTCTATACCGTCGTCGCGCTGCCCATTGGCTATCTGGCCGACCGCGTCGCTCGCAAGGCCATCGTGGCGGGCAGCATGTTCCTGATGAGTATAGCTACCATCCTCACGGGTTTCTTCCCGTCGCTCAACGCGCTTCTCGGGGTGAAGGTGCTCCTCGGCACCGGGCAAGGCGCATTCTATCCCTCCAGCACGCCGCTGCTCGCAGCGCAGTTTTCCCCATCGCGCCGGGCGCGCATCCTCGGCACGTGGACCGCAGGCGCGCTGGTAGGCGCAGGTCTCGGCTTCCTCATGGCCTCTTTTTTCGATGTGCAGACCTGGCGCAATGCGCTCTATATCGTTGGCGTGCCAGGCATCATCATGGGCTTTTTGGTCCTGCTCATCCGTGAGAAGACTCGCCACGAGGAGGACCCCGCCCCGGTGGCGAGCGCCGCGCCACAAAAGACTTTCTTCGCCCGCCTCCGTGACTATTGGAGCATTCCCACCTTTCGCACCATCGTGGGCATGCACGCCGCCGGCTTCTTCGCGCTGACGAGCATCGCCTTCTGGCTGCCCATCTATCTCGCGAACACCTATGGCCGGACCGTGAACCAGTATGACCAGTCGGGCATCAAAGTGGGCGCGCCCGTGCCCAGTCATTTTGGTGACGCCGGGCTCAGCCCCGGACTGGTGCCCGTGCTGGCGGGTGGCGTCGTGCTGCTGGGTGGCATCCTGGGCAATCTCTATGGCCCACGCATGGCGCGCAGTCTGGCGAGGCGCAGCTCTGGCGCTCGCGTGCTGGCAGGCGGGCTGGGATTCCTGCTGGCGGCGCCGATGGTCATCATCTCGATCGGCTCACCATGGCTGCTCGGCGCGCTGCCCTTCTACGCGCAGGCAAACCTATCTACCCAGCTTGCCATCGGCGTTGGCGTCTTCACCGTCTTCGCGTTGGCCGGCTCATTCTTCCTCAACGTCTACAACGGTCCCACTACCGCTGCCCTGCTCGACGTGATCCCCGCGGAGGAGCGCAGCGCGGCGGGTGGCGCGGAGCTGACCATGGCTCACCTGCTGGGCGATGTGTATGCGACGGTGCTGGTCGGTGTCGTGGCCGTCTTCCTGACACGGCAGCTCGGCGGCGAGCAAATCGGCCTTGCGCTCATCGTCCTCGCGCCGATCGCGCTGGTCATCTCCGGCGTCATCGGCATCCGTGGCGCGCGCCACTATGCGGAGGACGTCCAGCGTCTGGGCACGACCGCAGAGGCGATGACTGGTCAGGCTGTGCCTGTGTGAGAGACCTGTCACGCTGCTGACTTCACCTGCCGGGCTGCTCCAGCCTCCGCCTGAGCCGAGCGAGGGCCCTGCGCGACTCCGCCACGATGCGGGGCCGGATGACGAGCGGGTCGAGCAGGCGCAGCAGCGGGCTCGCCAGGGTATAGACGAACTCGCGCTCGAAGAGAGCGCCCACCGGGGTAGGACTCAGTGTATATGTCAACACGCCACCGCCGCGCACGACCGTGCCTTCGATGACCCAGCGCCGCGGCTCGTCACGCTCGCGGACTGTCCACTCGGCAGTGGCACGCACGCCGGCCACGCGGATATCTTCGGTGACGCGCTCGCCCACCGCCAGCGGGTGATCCGTCGCGCCGCGCACCGCGAGCGAGGAGGGATGCCACTCGGGCCAGTGCCCCGGGGTGGTGACATACGCAAAGACGCGACCCACCGGGCAGGCAATCGCGATGCTGGTGAATACACGTGACATGCTAGCGCTCTGGCGGGCGCTCGCCCAGGGCGTGCTCCAGCAGGATGCGCTCCAGCACCTCGGCCTTGCCCACTAGCTCGACCAGCTCAGGCGACCATGCTCCCGCACGCACGAACTGCGCCAGCCGCTCGAGCAATCGCGCCGCGTCTTCACGGTTTGCGTTGGGGCCGCCAAGATGCGAGAACAGCTGATTCGCGCCATCGCCTGCGGCACGGCTGGCGCGCGAGAGCATGTTTGGTGGGCCACCAGAACGCTTATTGCTGGGCATGGTGTACATCTCTTTCGCGCGTGGCCTGGGGAAAATGAGGAAGCCAGGTACGCTCACTATAGCACCAGAGCGCGCGGAACCACAGCGCACTGGGAGCCACGCGACTCACTCAGGGCTGCGTGGTGATGGAGACCACCGCGACAGACGTGCTGGTGCTGACGGAGATGCTGGTGCTGATGGATACGCTCGTCACCGTGGCACTGGCAGTCGCGCTGATGGTCGTCGTGCTCGCATCTTGGCGGCCATGCGCCGTGCAGTCAGGCGGGATGCCCTTGCCGCTCTCATGCCTGCCATCGTGCGGGCCGTTGCCAGGGCTCTGCCCATCGGACTGCGACGCCTGGTCCTGACCCTGACCGCGCCCCGGCGAGCCCTCGGTCGGTGGGGATCCCTGGCCGCACTGGGGACCGCTGTCCGTGACGGTGACATCGAGCACGCTATCGGTTGACAGGCTCCCACTTTCTGGGGCGGGTGGGCTGGTCGTGGTGGGTTTCGAAGTGTGGTGCGGGGTGGGGGTGCCCAGCTCGCCAGTGATCTGCGCATAGACGAGAGCGACGGGCGCGCCGGCCCGCTGTGTGCCTGATGAGGTGTGTTGTGTGCTGTGCCCCGCCGCTGCCGCGAAACGCGCGCCAACCTCACGGCCGAGTGCCAGACTGCCGGCACTGATGAAGAGAGCGACCAGTAGGAGGATTCTGAGGTGGCTGCGCATGGTTCCCGTGTTCATGGCCATCCCTGCGCTTGTGGATCACGCTGCCTTGAAAGCCACGCCTCCACTATTGTGCGCCATCACGGGGTGGTTCCGCAAGAGTCGGCCGTGAATTGGAACACAAGCCTCAGAAAGCTGGCACGTCGCCTCAGACGCGCTCGATGATCGTGGCGACCCCCTGCCCGACACCCACGCACATCGTCGCCAGGCCATAGCGCTTGCCGGTGCGGCGGAGCTCGTGCAGCAGCGTCGTCACGATGCGTGCGCCTGAGCAGCCCAGTGGATGCCCCAGGGCGATCGCGCCGCCATTGACGTTGACTCGCGCTGGGTCCAGATCGAGCTCGCGCATGCAGGGGATGGCCTGTGCCGCGAATGCTTCATTCAGCTCGATCAGGTCCAGGTCAGCCGGTCGCAGCTCGGCCCGGCTGAGTGCCTTGCGGGTCGCGGGAATCGGTCCCAGGCCCATATATGCGGGATCCACCCCCGCCGCGCTCGACGCGACGAAGCGTGCCAGCGGAGTGAGCTGCTGCCGTTCCGCCCACCGGGCCGATGCCAGCACCAGCGCCGCCGCGCCATCATTCACGCCGCTAGAGTTCCCCGCGGTCACCGTGCCACCCTGGCGAAAGACGGGCTTCAGCCTGGCGAGCTGCTCCAGTGTGCTCT